>JAJDDR010000479.1 GCA_029260255.1 Phycisphaerae bacterium | reverse complement strand
GGCCATCAAGCCACAGGCGCATCTCGTCATTCTCGTCAAGCTGTAGCTTATCGACGGACAGTGAAAGCACTTCTGTTGCCAGCGGCATCCCCGCCGGCTTCGAGAATCCTGCGCCAAGGATGAACACTCGTGTCGAGTTGGTCATTCGTCACCCTCCTTGGGCTCGATCATATCACGACAGCTAAGGCGATTGCATCTCCCGGCGGCACTCAGTAATGCGACCTTCGATATCAAAAAAATCACGCCCAGCGGCCTTGAGGGTCCTTTGGTAGGACTTGATCGCCTCGTCGTATTTTCCCATTTTCTGAAGAGCGTTTCCGAGATTATAATGTGCTATGAAGTAGTTCTCATCGAGCTTTACAACGTCTTTGTAGGTGTCCACGGCCTCCTGCAACTTGTCCAAGGATACGTAGCCGCCAGCCTTGGCCATGAGCAAGTAGTTGTCGTTTGGGCGAAGACCGCAGGCCGTTTCGAAATCGCGCTCGAATGCTGCCTCACGTCCAAGCTCTGCCCACGCCTCACCACGGAGTTGGTATCCATCGTAGCAACGTGGCATCAAGCGCACGAGAGACTCAGCCGCGACAAGCATCTCAGGATACAAATGAAGTGTCCTGTATACGCAGGAAAGCCGGTAGAAAGAGGGACCGAAGTCGGGATTGAGCTCCTTCGCCCGTCTCAGGGGCTGAACTGCATCCTCGAAATCGATTACACGCTCTGATACCTTTAGAATTGCTTGTGCTTGCGCATAGTGTGTCAGGTATGCGTACTCGCCGGCGCTTGCCTCGGTCGCGCGCTTGAGCATTCTTATTGCCTTGTCGTACTCCTTGGCGAGGTACAGTTCGCGGCCCTTCAGAAGCAGCCCGAGTTGATCTCCTGCACTCGCTCGCTCTTCCAGGATTCCTTCGTAGGTCTGCTCAGGCTGACCACCGCGACTCTCCTTGGAATCCGCCTCCAAGAGCTGAACAAAGATCGGGACTTCGGCGTCCTGAAACGCGTCCTTTTCCGTCTCGCGGATGCTGGCACCCTCCCAAATGGGGCGTGGTTTTTCAGGACGGGCCAGCAACCGGGAGACTTCGCTGGCAGGCACTGCAAAGTTCAGGTTCTGACTCTCGCTCAAGAACGCTGTCGTTACCCCAAGGACCAACCCTTCGGTGGAAAAGAGAGGACCGCCGCTAGAGCCAGGGCTTATCGGGGCAGTTATCTGAACCCACGCCTCGTGCTTGCCTCGCTCCCTGTAGCCGCTAATGAGCCCTTCACTCAGCGTGTTGCTCAACCCTTTGGGGCTTCCAATCGCGTACACTTTTGTCCCAATTCGTGGGCTTGCGCCCTCATGGAGCTTCAGTGCCCGCTTTGGCTCCTCCAACGAAGATACCGAGAGCACGGCAAGATCGGCAGACTCATCTTCCCCCATGACCTGTGAGGCCCGGCCGGTACGCCCGTCGCTGAACAGCACATCTACACTGATTGCGGGACGGATGACGTGGTAATTCGTGATCATCGTGCTCCTGTAGACGGGCTGCCCGCGAACCTCGTACTTCTCCTTTTCGAATTCGACGATGAACCCAGACGCGATGCCGATTTCTCGGTCGTCCTCATCCTTTATTGTGAGCTTCACAACAGCGGGGGAGGCGAGCGCGAAGAGACGATCAGGGGCTAGCGGAGATTGCGCGGTGAGCGATGTCGGACGGCTCTGGCCCGGGGCGTTGCGTGATCGCGCCTGTTGCCCAGGCGCGACGGCAGACGAAAACAACGCAGCCACGAGACAGATCACAACAGCTTCTTTGAAAGTGATGGTCATTCCGACCTCCACGTCCTGAGTTCGAGCGGCGCTGATCCGAACACCGTGTTACTTCCGTGGGGCGAGCATTCGCCCACTGTTTCGCAACGCCCCGATCGTTGCGCCGGCCGTCTCGCTCCGCAGGCTCCTTTTTGCCGGTCGCAGCAGCGCAGCAGGGATTGTAGTGGACCGACTTCCCGCCGCCCGCTCCATGGTACTCTACCACGAAGGGAAAGGGGAATATCCAACTGTGCTGCCCCCATCCACGGCGTTCCTCGGGGACGGTGCGTCGATTCCGGCGTGAACGCTCCGAGATCGCGAAGACTGCTCGACACCAGAACGAGCGGATAACCGGGTTCGTTGCGAATCAACAGCCTGACATCCGCACCGTACACCGGGATACCCCCCTTCCGCTGCGTGTACAACACCAGCGTGAATTTGTTCTTCCCAGTCTCTTTATCATACATCATCGGCTGTGTGTGCCGTTCGTCGAAGAGGGGACTACGTGGGTCCAAGTCCGCAGGGACCACTCCGAACACGCCGGCGTGCTCCCACAGGAAGCACTCGGCCGTTTCCGCGGGGGTCGACCCGCCCCCCAACGGGGCACCGTACACGCGCGTGATGCGCGAACCGCGCTCATAGAAGCTGACCATCGGGTACACGTCCTTAAGGTGCAAACGGGCGCGCTCCCTGGACTCCTGATCGGCTCGCACTACGCTCGGACCTTCGAGGATCACAGCCCCCGACAGGAAAGTGGTAGCGGCAATCAGCACTATCGTTGGGCAGTGAGGTTGTGTCGACATGGAATAGGTGCCTCCTTTGCTCTTCTGCACAGACCCACCACCCCGTTCGACTCGGACGGAGCCCTGCGCTGGATTCTCTACCGGATCCTCGGAATTGAGCCGGGAATGACCGTGATCACGCCCGGGGTCGTCCCAGCCACCTCGATCTTGTCGGTGAACGATGAGATGAGGAACGTCTGATCGTGGTTGCGCTCATCGTGCAGGACATCCACTACAAACGTCCCAAGCGCATCCGCCGTCGCGAGGTATGTGAACGTGGCCAAATAGGCGTTGGCATCGATCGCAGCACCGCCTTCGCTCAGGCCGCTGAGCATCTGCCCTGTCATGACATTGAACGCGTGAAAACTGTTCGACCGATCAGCGAAGAGGTCATCGTCGCGCAGTTCGATCGAAACGTCGATGAGTTCGAGACATCCGCGTCGACCACCACTGACACCCATGTGCAACTGGTAGCTCTGGAGTGGGGTTGACTGCGGCAGCACCGCTTGGGGGCGGCGACTTAGAGCGCCCTTGTCATCGTTTCGCTCGTCACCCGCACGCGGTGACACTACATCGTCGACGGGATCCTGGATGAAGACGCGCACGCGCACCCGCTCACCCGGCTGCACCGTGGCCCCGGTCGGCATCGCGCTCAGCGTCGCCTCCCCTGTGATTCGCGGGCTGAATTCGGGAAGCGGACCGAGCGGGCAAGAACAGGAATTTGTCCCCTGGAAGCAAGAGAGCGCATGGTTTGCATCGTGGACGTTGCAGAATCCGTCGGGCGCGCAGTCGCCGAATGGACCGCCCGCGTCGATGTTGAGTGTGTCGCACCCGCTGCCCGCCGAGAAACACGACAGCGCGTGGTTGCGGTCATGCACGTTGCAGAAGCCGTCCGGAGCGCATTCCGCGAACGCCCCCCCCATGTCGGCGAAGGCAATGCCCTGGAAAATGCACTCTGGAGGCGAATCGCAGTTGCACCAGACGCAGCCGTCGTCGCGCACGGCATCGATGTCGAGATCGCAGCAAGCTCCGACTGCGCCGTCCGGGCAACTCGTCTGAAGGACGGCGACCGTCAGGTTCTGTATCTCGTCGACGATATAGAGGTTTACCCCGTTCCCCAACCCAGTACCCCCGTGCGGAAGTCCACCCAACGGGACGACAACAATCTCAACGTCTCCGCCTGCGTCAGGCGACGCAAGCAGCGTAAACTCACCGAGGTACTTGATTCCTGAAACGAGTACGCCGCCACCGTCGATCGAAGCAGCGCCGATGAACCCGAATCCTGTAGTCTCAGACGGGGGGGGCGGTTCCTCGAAGTAGGATCCCGGCAAGCCTCCCCCGTCGGCAAACACATAATCCCCGCGGTCTAGGTCAATGAGGACCGAGTCACCAACCCCCGGGTTGTCCACGTACGAGACTGATCCCGTTGCCCCGGGTTGTGGGGTCGCATCCCAGCGAGTGATCACTTGATAGAAGTTGAGGCTGTCCTTCTGAACTGTGTCCTCCAACCAGACCATGATCTTCTTGCTGGTTCCCGGAAACATGGTGACGTGCGTGTTGCCCGTCGTGGCGACGGTCTCCTGCTCGCCGTCCGCTGCCATGAACAGGCGAACTTGTCCGGGCGCCGTCGCCGCGAGCGCCCCAAGAACAGACGTTGTCAATAGCGTTGCCCTGAGTGCATTCATGACGCGCAACTCCTGCGTGATGTGAACCGGATTGCCCGTGCCGTTGACTGGACCATCCCGCGTTTCTCCGCTCAGCGTTGACGTGTGCGGCGGCCAAGTCGCGACATGACCACCGTTGGTGCCTAATCTTAACGAAATGCATGCCACCGTGTCAACCGTCAAGTTCGTGCGGTCCGCCCGTGCTTCTCAATCCCCAAGGACAGAGTTGCTTGTTCTGGGCAGTCGATACTTCGCGTCAAGCCCATGTGTTCAGGCAAGTCACGCGTGGGACGATTGCGTCGCAGCCGTCGGCGACGCAGTGCCGTGGGAGAGGAGGAGCGCCGGATCGACGGTGTTGATGACCTTCAGGTCGGGCTCGCGAGTAAGGTCGACGGTGTTTCCCGTCGTGCTTCCGTCGGCGAACAGTTCCTCGACGACCGGCTGTGTGTGGTGTCCGGGGTTCGAGCGAATCACCTGGGCGATGCTTCCGTCACTGAGGGCGACGTAACTCCCGATCGGGAACAGTGACGTCGCGTCGAGGAAGGCACGAACGAGCACGCGATCGAACTTGTCGTCGGCGCCCTGTTGGAGAATGGTCGCGGAGGCCTCGTAGGGCGCCATCGGAGGTCGGTAGGGTCTGGGGCGCGTCATCGCGGCGTAGGCGTCGGCGATGGACACGACCCTCGAATAGGGATGCAACGCGTCCCCCGCTCGCCCGCCTGGGTATCCACTTGCATCCCATCGTTCGTGAACCTGATAGGCGACATACTTCACGACGGGCTGGAGTCCCCTGACGCCGTCGAGAAACCCCAGCGTGTGGTTCGGGTGGTATTCGATCTGCTGGCGTTCGTCCGGCGAGATCGAGCGTGGCGCGAGCCGAATGGTCTCCGGAACCCGGAGCATGCCGATGTCTTGCAAGAGAGCGCCGAGCCCCACCTCCATGATGCGGTCCTGGCGCCAGCCGAGTTGGGCCGCGATCGACATGCTCAACAGTGCGACGTTGACGCAGTGGTCGAAGAGGTACTCGTTCGCGGGCGTCTGGGCGCTGGCGATCAAGGGGAGTAGGTCGAAGTCCATGCCGAGCTTTTTGGCGAAACCCGCGATCGGTTCGCGCAAGGCGTCGCTGGAGACTTTTCGCCCGCCGAGAATCCTCTGGCAGGCGTCGATCACCCGATCGCTCGCGTCGGCATGCGCTTTCAGCCCGTGCTCAACCTCGGCGCGGAGGTCGGCGATCGGCAGTCTTGGACGTTCGAATCGGCTTATGGGATGACTCGGGATGGGCTCTCCGATGACCGCCGCGAGTTGGGCGTCGAGGTGCTCGCCCCACCCGTGCTGTGGTGCTTGGGATTCATCGTCGGAATCGGCGAGCCCGAGGGTGACGATCGCCACGTTCCGCCGTCGCAGGAGTTCGACGAACCGGCGGGTGACGGTCATCCCGGCCGAAAGAAGCAGGACGCCCGACTGATCGTGGAGGTTCATCGGTAGCTGCGAGCCGATTTCGAGCTCTTCGATGCCGATCGCCTGCGTCTTGCGGACAAAGGCATCGGGCGTCGTGGCCGATCGAAGGAAGTCCTCCGGCCACGTGCTGTCGGCGTAGACGCCGGTCACCGCGTGCAGATCGAGACGGGTGCAGTGCTGCTGTGTCAGCCAGGTGCCGGCCTCTTCGAGCACCTTGCCCCGGTGATCGCGGAGGGGTCCCGGCAGCCGGACGCCGACGCGAAAGGCGTCTCGGGGAACACGCTTGAGTGGCTCGTTGGTCATGTCGGCACTTTGTCCAGGGCTTACGGAGTCGCGATCGGAGACCTCCATGGTCGTATCGGGTGATCGGGGGTCCGGATCAAGGCGGTACGCGTGCGGGGCGTCGCACGAGACGCCAACCAGCGGTGTTTGAAGCGTGGCTGTATCACTGTGCGTGTGGATGGCGGGGCATTGCGAGACGTGCGGGTCACGGCACTCAGTATGCGGGAGAAAGGGAATTGTGCTATGTTGCCGCAAGGGTGAACCGGGTGTCCGGGACGCGCCGGTTTGGACAGTTGTAGACGAGAGGAATAGAGATGCTTGACCCGCGGAACAGCAAGTTGGCTGACGTGCTTATCAACTACTCCACGGCCTTGAAGCCCGGTGAGAAGGTCCTCATCGAGGCCATCGACGTGCCGGACAACATCGTCGCGGAGCTGGTTCGCACCGCGCGGCAGGCCGGCGCCGAGCCTTTCGTTACAATCAAACGCAATCAGGTCATGCGGTCCCTGCTGTTCAATGCCAGCGAGACGTCGATGCAGATCACCGCGGACGTCGAGGCCGCGCGGATGAAGCAGATGGACGCGTACATAGGTCTGCGCGGGAACGACAACATCTGCGAGTTGGCTGACGTGCCGGACGACAAGATGAAACTCTACCAGAAGATTTGGTGGCGCCCCGTGCATGGCGAGATCCGGGTGCGCACGACGCGGTGGGTCGTTCTCCGTTACCCCAGCTCGAGCATGGCGCAGTCGGCCAACATGAGTAGCGAGGCGTTCGAGGACTTCTTCTTCAACGTATGCACGATGGACTACGCCAAGATGGCTACGGCGATGGTGCCGCTTAAGACGCGCATGGAAGCCACGGACCGAGTGCGGCTCGTCGGCCCGGGCACGGAGTTGGCATTTTCCATCAAGGGCATTCCGGCGGTGTGCTGCGACGGCAAGCTCAACATACCCGACGGCGAGGTATTTACCGCGCCGGTGCGTGACAGCGTCAACGGCACGGTTCAATTCAACGCCCGGACGATCTACCAGGGCGTGACGCATGACAACGTGCGTCTCGAATTCAAGGACGGCAAGGTAATCGACGCCACGAGCAGCAACACGGACGTGCTCAACAAAGTCCTCGATTCCGACGAGGGGGCGCGCTACGTGGGCGAGTTCGCCATCGGTTTCAACCCGTACATCACCGAGCCGATGCTCGACATTCTGTTCGACGAGAAGATCGCCGGGTCGTTCCACTTCACGCCCGGCGCCGCGTACGAAGACGATGCCGACAACGGCAATCGCTCGCAGATTCACTGGGACATGGTCTGTCGCCAGACGCCGGACGTCGGTGGCGGCGAGATATGGTTCGACGACGAACTGATCCGCAAGGACGGCCAGTTTGTGGTCGACGACCTCAAACCCCTCAACCCGGAGAACCTCAAGGGCGGGCGCCCGCCGCGATCAGCGTGATGCTGGCGGCACGCGCGAAATCAGTTAGAGTGACGGAGACGGAACTAATCGTCGAATTGGTGGGCGGCAGGCGTCTAACAGTACAGCGCAAGGTTGACGCACTGGCAGAACCGCGGCTGTTAAGGAGCGGCCCCGAACCCCCGCAAACGCCTCATGCGCACGAGGCCGCTTCCTGACGGGCGCGGTTCTGATCACTTTGCGCTGTACGCCTAAGCGTTCCGTTGGTGTGGTTTCCCCGTCTTCTTCGGGCGACACCCCAACAACGGGAGAAGTGGGAGTTGCTGGGCAACGGTGAAGGCGTTCATTGGCCCCTGGTGGACGAGGATGTTAGCGTGGAGGGCCTCTTGAGTGGAAGGCGATCAAGGCCGAGTTGAGGTCGTATACCCACCTGGACCGAACAGCTTGCCGTTGGTGTGGAACCCCAGCCCGATTGGACTGTAGAATGAACGACATGAGCCCGGATGTCCCTGTTGTTAACGGCAAGTTGGACCTTCCCTACGAAGCCATCGCAGACTTCTGCCGCCGGTGGAGGATTGACCGACTGGAGTTGTTCGGATCGGCGCTGCGCGAAGACTTCTCGGACAGAAGCGACGTGGATTCTCTTTACGTCCTGTCGCCACAGGCGGCCTGGGGGCTGGCGTTCATGGACGCGTGGGATGAACTGAGCGACATCGTCGGGCGACCGGTCGATCTAGTATCGCGCAAGGCGGTCGAGCGCAGCACCAATCGGTTTCGACGCCGGTCCATTCTGAGCGAGGCACGATTGCTCTATGCAGCGTGAAGCCGCCTGGTTGACGGACATCGCGACGGGTGCGGATCGGATTGCGCGGTATGTTGACGGGTTGGAGCGCGAGGTCTTCCTGTCGAATGACGAAAAGCAATCGGCCGTGTTCGGTCAACCGGTCATCATCGGTGAAGCCGCCAACCGCGTTTCGCGGGAATATCAAGATGCCCATCCGAACATCCCTTGGGGGCAGATTGTCGGTCTGCGAAATCGCATCGTGCATGGTTATGATTAGATTGACTGAGACATCGTGTGGCAGGTCGCGGCAGCCGAACTCCCGCGGCTCCGGCGAGAGGTCGAAGCCCTGATCCCCGCCGATGAAACATGACCCGGCGCCGCGGCCACCACGTCATCCAGAACGGTCGCCAAATCTCGGGTGAGGTTGCGGCGGGTGTAGGGCGCGAGCCGATCCGGCGTGCATCCTCCGGGGGGGTCTCCCTGTAACCATCGCCGCCACATGATGTTAAGCGATCCTGAGATGCTTCCCGCATCCGGCGGGACAGTGACACCCGCTTGGCACTTCCGGATCATCGCATCTGTGGCGCCCGATGAAGGTCCGATATGCACGATCGGGCGGCCGGCGGCGAAGTACTCGAAGAGCTTCCCCGGGAGGACCGACTCGCAGTTCATTCCGGTTGTCGCATTTCCCAGTAGCAGGCAGTCGGCGGCTACCATCTCTCGCACCGCGCGGGCGTGCGAAACGTATCCCGTCATCTTCGGCTGAACACCGGATCGCCGCACGTAGCGCAGGATCGAGGCTGGAACCGTGCCCACGAGGCGGAACTCGAATCGTGCTCGGTCGGTCAGTGTTTGCACAAACGCCTCGAGTCCGTCGAGGATCGGACGCGGTTCGGCGGAAGCGACGAAGCTACCAACGTACGACAGCACGAATCGGTCGTGCGGTATCTGCAACTCCTTTCGCAGCGACGCGCGGTCGAGACCGGCGAAGTCGGCGGCGTCGGCGCCGTTGGGAATGGTGGCGAACTTGCCCTCGCGACCGGGAACGTGCCCGGCGAGTATTCGTGCCTGATCGTCGGAGACGCCCGTCACCGCGTCGGCGGATTCGAGGAACCGCCCTTCCAACCAGCGGCGGGTGCGCGACTCGCGGAAATCGAAGTTGTCGGTCCAGAGGTCGCGGAAGTCGGCGACCCAGGGCAGCCCGGAGCGACGCTTGAGGAGCCAGGCCAACAGGTGGTTCGATGCCGGGCTGAACGTCGAGTAGATGGCGTCGATCCGCTCCCGACGGATGATTCGGCGGAGCGCCGGCAGGCTGGCGATGGCCCATGGCAAGGCGTCGTCGGGAATGGACCAGGCGGCCGCGCGGTAGCCCACGCGCTGGATCGAGCGATCGAGTCGGTCCAGACAGCGGGCAATCACCGTGTGTGTGCCGATGCCGTCTCTCAGCGAGCGAACCACGCGGCGCGCGGCATGCACGGGGTGGACGGCGCGTCGGACGCGATGGTCCAGATCAGCCGGCAACTCGCGAACGAGCGATTCGTCGCGCGGCAGGTCGGCAACGGCGTCGGCCGAGAAGACGATCGGTTGCCATCCGAATTCCGGCAGGTACCTAGCAAATTTGGCGGTCCGCTGCACGCCCGATCCGCCGGTCGGCGGGAACGCGTGCGAGATCATCAGCACACGCCGCGGGGGATGCTCCGTTGAATGTGATGGTGTCAGTGTCTTCATCAAGAGCGCGGTCTCGCCGGTAATATCGGCCCTTCCGTGCCGATGCTTGACCGAACCGTGGCGCGCCGCTTCGTCCAACGGGAACTTGACCTATTCGCGCATGAAGAAAGACTGAAGAAGCGCGAAATCGACCAGACTGACGTGCCCGTCGCCATCAAGGTCCATGGCGTTGCAGCCGGATGCGGCCGTCTGTTTGACGCCGGAGAAGCACGTATTCCACTCCCGATAGTCGTCGAGATCGACGTCCTCGTCGCAGTCGAAGTCTCCGGGGCCGCAGGCGATCCGCTCCAGGTCGAGATGGTCTTCAAAC
>JAJDDR010000478.1 GCA_029260255.1 Phycisphaerae bacterium | reverse complement strand
GCGTAGGCTTCCTGTCGCCGTTGCTTCTTGTCATGGCGAACAACCGTCGTTGTCGCGAAGAAGAAACCGCAGGCATGAGTCGGTCTCGAAGTCGCGCGTCCTAAGCGGTTGTCAGGAAAGCGTTTAGTGCGGTTCGTACTTTGAAAAACCTTGACATTTTCTACGAATGGTTGATAATCGAATGCAACTGACCATCGCGAGATGGTCGATGTTTTGGGGCATGAGAAGTATGGAATCGGTATTCGATAAAGCGGAGCGCGACGTCGAGGCCTATCGCCATGATGCCAACGCTACGTGGGACGAGGTCAAGCAGCAGCATGACCGAGCGATGGTCGTGTGCGACGTTGAAGATGTGGTCGGCCTCGGCATCTACGTCATGGAATTGTGGTTCCGGCGTGTCGAGCACTGGCACGAGTGGGTCTCCGAAGACGAGGCCCGCTTTGACGCCGGCATCCACAAGAAACTTAAGGACATTGAATCAACGCTCATCGAGGCCACGCAAACTGCGGTGAACCTGATCGGTGCGGTCAAGAAGTGGGGCTACGAGATTGACGGCGAGGATGAGTTCCGCGAAGTTGCCGATCGCCTGCTGGGACACGCGCCGCCAGCCGATGGCGTTGCGATGGACGATCGGTTACGAGCGCTCGAGCAGGGCGCCCTGGATCAATTCAAGTCGGGTTCTCTGAAGGAAGTAGAGCATTGGGGCAAATAGGCCCTCGAAGCGTCCGCACCAACGACTTCAAGGACTTGTTCGACCGCCTTCCCGCCAGAGTCCAAAAGACCGCGATCAACCGTTACGTGAACTACTTCGCAAGCGACCCGTTCCATTCCCTTTTGGAACGACACATTCTGTACGATACCTTGGGCGCACCGACGCGCAGCATCGCGGTTACGATCGCATACGGGTATCGCGCCGTCGGTGTTTTCGACGAAGAGACGCAGGCGTACATCTGGTATTGGTGCGGCAGTCACGCGGCGTATGACGCCCAATTCAGAAAAGGTCGGTAAAACACGCGAGTTGGGTGACCATTCGCTTTGCGCGCTTGCCGACAAGAAGATACGACGGGCATCGAATTCGCCCGCGGTTGACCTGCTGAAGGCTGACGGCTTATGGCTGAAGGCTTCTCCCCGATTCACGGCACGTCGCGCAAGAAGCGGTCCCAACGCGGCAGATAGTAGTGGTCGCGGTCGACCGACAGAACGATCCGCTGCACGCGGCCGACGATCTGCCCACGGTCCGCCGTTCCGAAGTACCGCGAGTCCCGACTGTTGTCGCGATTGTCGCCCATCACGAAGTACTCGTCGTCACCAAGCGTCACCGGCCCGAAAGAGTGTTTAGCGCGTGACGGCGGCGTCGTCATCACGGGGTGCCGCCTCGTGCCCAGGGTCTCGGCAGCGTAGCGGTGCTTGGTACGCTCGCCCGGAACGATCTGTTCGATCGTATCGAGATCGAGTGGTTCGTACGTCGCGGGCTCACCGTTGATAGACAGACGGTTGCCGCGCATGACGATCTCATCACCCGGCACACCGATCACCCGTTTGACCAACCGCTCACCGTCCGCCGGCGAAAACAGAATGACGACGTCTCCGCGCATCGGGTCGGCCCACCGCGCAACCCGGTGCGACGTAAACGGGACCTTGAGATCGTAGGCCAGCTTGTTAACGAAGATGCGGTCCCCTTCTAGGATCGTCGGCTTCATCGAGCCCGTTGGGACGTCGTTCCAATCAGCGATCGCCGAGCGGAATGTTCCGAGCACGACCACCACCACGAGTATCGGTCTTACCCAATCACGCCACAGCGTCGACAACCGAGACTTCCATTTCGCGTCCATCTTCATCCTCCACACAGGTCAACTCCCGAGGCGACGCCGTCCGTGATCATACGTGCAATATCGACGCTTCGTTCGCCCGTGGTACATTATACCCGCCGTCTGCGAGCGCCCTGTCGAAAACAGTATGCGGTCGCAAGACCCGTGCATCCACGCGGGGTCCGCCGCTGCGCCTGCCCCGGTTCCCGTTCTCGGGCACTTCGTCCAGGTGCCGACGCAGTCCGCTATCCGCCGCACAAGAACCGACACAATCGCCTCAAAATGGTCGTCCGGACCATGCCAGGTTGATCCGCGCGGACCGTTTCGTTACACTCACGGGGTCGGTTTTCCGGGTGTGCGACCCGCTGAATCGGCGTTCCAGGACCAGACAGGGTCGGCGGCTGGAGGCGGAGAAGCGGAACCCCCAACCAGTCGCGAAGCTACCGATACCTTCGCGAACCCTCCCAGCGGTCCCTGCGCACCTAAATTCGAAAGGGAGCTGTACGCATGAATTCGCGAAACGCGTTCACCGGCGGAATCTTGGCCGCAATCTTGCTTCTCTGCACCGGACCGGTCCGGTCGGAAGCACCGTCGCCATCCGACATCGTCGAAGTCCAGGAGTGGTTCATCGCGAGCGGCGGAACCGTCGACCTGCGCTTGAACGAATCCGCGATGCGCGAACTGAGCCTACGCCTCGTGGCACGCGCCGGAACAAAGGACAATCCCGCACCGCCGCTGTCGTTGGATCTGGACACGTCGTCCGCCATGCACGAGATCATCGTGACCAATGGGCAGTTGGCATCGATGATCGGCGGGGAACTCACCGCCGGCGGCACGTCCTTCGAATTCGTCGGCGAGATCGGCAGCAACGTCGCATCAGACAGACTTCTCATCATACACGATCCCTCCGGGGCGTCGGCCGTTGAGTTCAAAGTGTACGGTGGCGCCGATCCGGGCTTACACCTGTTCAACTTGTCGGGAGTCGCCGTTGCGTTTGACGACGTAGCGAGCATCTTCACCGCGCAAGGCGACGTCCGCATCGCCGGGCAACTCGCCGAGCGGCTAGCGAACCCTGTCGCGGCCGGTGCAAACGTCGGCGAGATAACCATGACGGTACGGATGCAATTGTCACAGACCATCGTCGTCAGCCAAAATGACGTGATCGAGTCCGCGACAATGCACCCCATATCGCCCGCGGGCACCGAGGGCGTTTTCCCCTCCCCGGGTCCCGACGTCATCGTGGGTGATCTCCCCGCGACCGCTCAGTACGGTCGAACCGGCATCATCGGTTCGGGGACGGTCGGGCTCTCCGTCGGTACCACCTCGTGCAACAAGGGCGACACGCCCTTCAACTGGTTCGCGCTGCCCAACACCGACCACCCGATGATTCCCATGAATCTCTACCGCCTCAAGAGCGTCGGCGGCGCGGAGCACTTCGAGCACATCGGACAGTCGTGGATGAAGCACGGGTTCACCGCGCTGCAGAATAATATCTGCGGATTCGGCTGCACCCCCACCGGCGGAACACATCTCGGAGTCGGATGCTCCGACCCCTACAGCGTCGGACTCAACGCCGGCCAATGCGGCCTGGGCTCACGCGCCGAACTGCACCCCTACACCGGCGTCACCGCCGGAGGCGCTAACCTCGGCGGAAGCCCCTGCGGCAGCAGCAACTACCCCGCGCGGGATCACACCGGACACACGCACGACGGAATCTCGCACCGCGTGCAGGTGCTGGACGCGGATTTGGCGAATCCCGGAGCGCGCTACTTCTCCGAAGGCCACTACCTCACGCCGCACGAGTTCAACGACCCCAACGCGTTCGCCAATCAAAACATGCACAACAACGTCTCCTACCGCGAGGTCAGCGTGACTGGCCCCGACATCTTCGGCGTGTTCTCCTTCACCAACGTCGCCGCCACGGTGCGCGAGGCCCCCGCCATAAACGCCTGGACCGGAGCGACCCAGGTCATGGTCGGACCCGCACCAATGGTCGATGGACGAGCGTTCGTTTCCTACAAAGTGACCAATCTCGGCGGCGGATCGTGGCATTACGAGTACGCCGTCTACAACATGAACATGGACCGGTCGATCCACTCGATCAGCATTCCGGTCCACTCCAGCGTCACGCTTAGCAACATCGCTTCCCACTTTCCGCTCAATCACGCGCCCGAGGCCAATACCGCGAACTACCCTAACACCACCTGGGTAGTGAACACAACGGGCGGCGCAATCGCCTGGTCGACGGATGATTTCGCGATCAACCCCAACGCCAACGCCATTCGATTCGGCACGCTCTACAGCTTCCGCTTCGATGCCGACAGCGGACCGCAAGCCGCGAACGCAACCATCGGACTGTTCAAGACGGCCACCACGACCACCGCCGCCCTGCAAGGACCGATGCCCGTCGGCCCGCCCCCGGTCTGCGGTAACAGCATCGTCGAGGCCGGCGAGCAGTGCGATGACGGAAACACCATACCCGGCGACGGCTGCGATCAAAACTGCCAATGGGAAACTGTGTGCGGCAACAACATCCTCGAGTTCGGCGAACAATGCGATGACGGAAACCTCATCAACACCGATAGCTGCCTCGATACCTGTCTCAACGCGGCCTGCGGCGACGGTTTCGTCTGGTCCGGCATTGAGGAATGCGATGATGGCGGCCAATCGGCGACGTGCGACGCCGACTGCACCTTCGCCGCCTGCGGCGATGGCACACTCAACACCCTCGCCGGCGAACAGTGCGACGACGGAAACACCTTACCCGGCGACGGCTGCGATGCCGGCTGTCAGAATGAATCGAATGACCTCTGCGCCGACGCCATTCCGATCGCCGAAGGCGCGACGCCCTTCGACACGACCGGCGCCCTCACCGACGGTCCGATACACGGCGCCTGCGAATTCGACGGTCAAACCTACAACGACATCTGGTACGACTACACGCCTTCGTGTACCGGAAACCTGACCGTCAGCCTCTGCGGCTCCGCGTACGACACCGACCTGGTAATCTACAACAGCTGCGTCTGCCCCATGTCGGATGCAACACTGCTCGCCTGCAACGACGACAACTGCCCGGGCGGCGCGCCGGCCTCCTACCGCTCCGAGTTGCCCTCCGCCACGTATCCGACCATCGCCGTGACGTCCGGCAACTGCTACAAGATCCGCGTGGGCGGCTGGAACTCCGGAGACTCCGGAACCGGAACCATGACACTCACCAACAGCGCATCGCCGTGCATCGTCGACTGCAACAACAACGGCGTCTCAGACCCCAAGGACATCAGCGCCGGAACCAGTCTCGACATCAACGCCGACGGCGTCCCCGACGAATGCCAGGCCGCGGGCAACCCCATCGTCGGCGGACGACTTTACGACAAGTGGTGGCTCGAACTCGGCCACATCCCGCCCACAACAGACCACCCGCTCTGGCAGTTCCGGCCCGACCAAACCAGCAACACCAGCACCGGGTCCGCCACCTGGCGATGCAAGGAGTGCCACGGCTGGGACTACAAGGGCGCTACCGGTGTCTACGGCGCCGGCATCCACCGAACCGGGATTCCCGGCGTCCTCGGTACCACACTCACCGAAGCCCAAATACTCACGCTACTCAGAGAGCCGCCCAACAACGGCGGCGGACCGGGCGTCCTCAATGGCCACGATTTCGGCTCCGTGCTCACCAACCCGCAGATCAACGACATCACCGCCTTCATGCTCCTCGGCATGATCGACAAAGCCACTTTCATCGACGGCGCCGCAGCGTTCATCGGCAACGACGTCCAGGGGCAGATCGAGTACACCACCGGCGGTTCGATCGCCTGCACCGTCTGCCACGGAGCCGACGGCACGAGCATCAACTTCGGAACGCCCCAGAACCCCGAATGGGTCGGCACTGTCGCAGTCAACAACCCATGGGAGTTCATGCACAAGGGACGCTACGGCCACCCCGCATCAACCATGCCAAGCTGGATAGAAAACGGCGGCGCCAACCAGGGCATTGCAGACATCGGCAGGTACGCCCAACTCAACTTCCCCGTCGACTGCACCACCCCAGGCCCCTGCGACGACGGCGACCCCTGCACCTCCAACGACACCTGCACCAACGGCGTCTGCGTCGGCGGCCCGCCGCCCGCATGCACCGACACAACATGCACCGATTGCAACAGCAACGGCATCAAGGACCAATGCGAAGGTCTCCAAGATTGCAACGCCGACGGCATCCCCGATTCCTGCCAGGCCGGTGACTGCAACATCAACGGCACCAACGACATCTGCGACATCACCAGTGCGGCAAGCCAGGACTGTGACGGCGGACCTGTCGGTGCATCCACCGGCGGCGCCGCCATCTTCGCCGTCAAGTGTAGCTTCTGCCACGCGGCCGACGGATCGGGAGCCGCCGGGCCCGACATCCGAAACTACTCCCGCGTCCAGGTTTGGAACAAACTGCTCCCGCCGACCACGCACTCCGGCGGCGCACACCCTGAATACCTCGCA
Source organism: Phycisphaerae bacterium (assembly GCA_029260255.1). Taxonomy (GTDB): domain Bacteria; phylum Planctomycetota; class Phycisphaerae; order UBA1845; family UBA1845; genus OFTM285. The sequence continues at coordinate 674 of JAJDDR010000478.1, read as the reverse complement.
CAGGACTTCGCGGACATTGAGGCCTTTCTCGCCTCCGTCGGCAGTCGAGGCCGACCCGACCTCGTCCCCGATGAGTGCCAGACGCTCGCCGATTGCGATATCGACGGAACATCGGACGCCTGCGAACTCGAGGCGGGTACGCAGGTCGACGCGGACTACAACGGCATACCCGATGCCTGCCAATGCACCGACCCATGCAGCGATGGCGACGCCTGCACGACCGGCGACGCGTGTTCCGGCGGCGTCTGCGTACCCGGCGGACCCACCGACTGCAACGACAACAATGCCTGCACGACAGATACTTGTGACAGTGCCACGGGTTGCGCCAACACCCCCATCGCCTGTGACGACGCCAACGCGTGCACTGCAGACACATGTGACACGGTCACCGGCTGCGCCAACGCGCCGATCAGTTGCGGCGACGGCAATGCCTGCACGACAGATACTTGTGACACGGTTACCGGGTGTGCCAACACGCCGCTCGACTGCAATGACAATAACGCCTGCACCACCGACTCATGCGATACCGTCACCGGCTGCGCCAACGCGCCGATCAGTTGCGACGACGGCAATGCCTGCACGACAGATACCTGTGACACGGTTACCGGGTGTGCCAACACGCCGCTCGACTGCAATGACAATAACGCCTGCACTACCGACTCATGCGATACCGT
>JAJDDR010000477.1 GCA_029260255.1 Phycisphaerae bacterium | reverse complement strand
GGCCCAGCCGCGCCACGCGGCGATCTCCGAGAAAGCGCGAGAACAAACCACCGCGACCTCTGCCGATCGAACGCTGCTGGCACTGTGCCTCACGAGTCTGGCTATCTACTTGGTGTGTTCCGACGCGGTGCGGTCGTTCGTGCGGGAAGTGACGCGCCTCACCGCCAAGCTCTGAGTCCGAGACGACCGGCTTCACTATATCTTGCGCTTCGACCGATAAAACTCCGGAACGACCGCGCCCTGCGCGAAGATCCCCCACCGGAGAACGCAGAACTCATGCACGCCGTCCACTTGGGCTCGTTGACGCTGATCGCCGTCCTGTGGTTCGTGACGTTTCGCATCGGCCGCCGCTGGGTCCGATGGAGTGGCGTCGACGAGCGATTCAGCGTGTTTGCCCTGGCGTGCGTGTTGCCGACTGCCGCACTGCTCTTCTCCGTACACCTCCTCGCGACTGCTTCCCTGTTTGCCGACGGCGGGCACGTGACACCCGAGAACGTGATGTTCGTTTTCGCATTCCTGGCCTGGTTGGCACACCGATTAGTGCCAGGGAAAGGCACTCCACTGTCGCATCGATCCGATCCGCTTCCCGACGATTCCGTGCGTCTCGATCACCCCGCCGCCCAAGGTCGGCGATCCGGGCGACTGCTGTGGTGGCTGCCGGCGCTCACGATCGGCGGCGTCTACGGCGTTTTTCTGATCGACGCCCTGACACGATACCCAACGGGCTGCGACGCGGTGGTTTACCAACTCGTCGTCGCCGTGCGGTGGGCGCGCGAACAGTCTCTGAATCTCGTCCTCGGACACAGCGGCTACTCGTACCCCAACAACGGCATGATCGTGCCGTTTCTGTTGGTGTTCGCGAAGCTCGAATGGCTGCTTCCGATCGTCCACCTCCCCAAGGCCATCCTGCTTGGGTCTGCCGTCTTTGGGCTCGCCCGCGCGATCGGCATCAGTCAACGCGGCGCATCCGTGTGTGCGTGCATCGCACTCAGCATCCCCATCGTCCTCTTCCAGAGTTTCTCCGGATACATCGACCTCTACGCCGCGTCCGCTTGGGTGACGGCCCTCCTCGCAGTGGTCTGGAGCACGCGCGTCGAAGACCCTTGCAGGCGCCGGGGACTCGTCGCCATGGCCGGACTCGCCGCGGGCGTGGCACTCGGAAGCAAGGTCACCTTCGTGGTGATGGTCACCATGCTCGCGGCCGTGGTCTTTGCCGTCGATTGGGTTCGCACCGGGAACCGGAGCATCGCGACGACCGCGGCATGGCGGCGGTTGGCACTCTTCTGCTGCGCCGTCCTCGCATGCTCGGGCTTCTGGTTCGTCCGCGGAATGGTCCAGGCTGGCAACCCGATCTACCCGTTGACGTTGACCATGCCGGGCGAGGGGCTCCTGCCGACCCTCGCTATCGCAACCGCGAACGGAATCATCACCAGCGCCGACACCTTCCACGACGAGTCGCTCATGGAACGCGTCACCTGGCTGGCGGTGTATCCGTGGCGGGAGTCCAAGATGGGCGCGGGGTACACGTACGGCGTCGACAACGGCCTCGGAGCCGCGTTCGCCACCTTCGTTCCGATCGGGCTAGCGTGGGTCGCGTTCAACGCGCTAACGAAACGCAAGCGCGACATGGGGTCTCGATGGAGTCTCGTGTTTCTGGTTCTTGCGCTGTCGAGCGGCGTTCTTCTGTGTACCGTCTTTCACAATACGCTCCGCTTCGCCCTTCCGCTGTTGATTGTGGCCATCCCGGCAGCGATCGTGGCGTTCGACGGCGTGATCGCCCGATTCCCGAAACACTCCGCCGCGGTGCTGACCGCTTCTCTGATGGCGACCGGAACCATCGCAACACTGAAGCCCGCACACGCCGTGCTCGGGCGAGCCCGCGACGGAAACTGGCAACGCGACTGGTTCTACCAGGTTCCCTCGCTCGTCGACGATTTCCCGCCCGGCACGCGAATTCTGAACCTGAGCGACGAACCCCTGAACTACGCCCTGCTCGGTTCCGAACTTGCCAACGATGTGATTCCACCACTTCTGTGGGCCGTCCTCAGCGAGGACGGAGCCGTCACGCCCGCGGCACTCCGGGACAATCGCGTCGATTACATCTTCGTTCGCGAATCCTGGTCCCAGGGCTGGTCCGAGGCACTGCCCATCGAGCTTATCTTTGACGATTCGGACACTCGCGCACTCGCCACGACACCCGCGACCCGCATCTACCGCGTTATCGGAACACGCGACGCCGTCTCCGGCTGACCGCCGGCACACGACGGTTCGCGATGAGATGTAGCGAACCCTGCAGTCCGTTTGAGTACGTACTCGGGCTGACCGATAACTCTTGCAAGGGATGCCTTGGGGGCAATGTGACGCGCGCGGACCAACACGCGCCGGGGGCGTATTCCCGCGACGCAGCAACGTCGCGGGATCGAGACCAAAACGTATGTGGATCAGCCTGGTCGGTTTCAGTGTCGCGACGTTGCTACTTGGGTGGCTGCTCTGCGGCTACGCGGTGTGGCTCCGGTTTCTCGCGGACACGCGCAAGCAAGTCGAGCCGCCCTCGGCTGATCGCCTCCCAACCATGTCCGTGATCGTCCCCTGTTTCAACGAAGAGGGACTCATCGCCGACAAGTACCGCAACCTGGAAGCCTGCTCCTACCCCGCAGACCGACTCCAGATCATCTTCGCCGATGGGGGATCGACCGACGAGACGCGCTTGGTTCTCCGCGACCACACGCTCAGCGACGAGCGGGTGCGTATCGTACCGTGCCCCGGCCGCGGCAAGATCAGCCAGCTAAACCACGCCCTGCCGCTGACAAGCGGCGACATCGTCGTGGTGACGGACTGCGACGCACGACTCGCCCCGGACGCACTACGCTGGATCGCCGCCGAATTCGAGTCCGACGCCGAGGTCGCCCTCGTCGGCGCCTGCACCTCGCCGCACGGCGGACTGCCCATCGAACGATGCTACTGGGCCGCGCAAAACCGAGTGCGACTGCTCGAAAGCAAAGTCTCCCACGTGTCGATCGTCACCGCATGCTGCTACGCCTACCGGCGCGAATTGTTGCGTCGCTTTCCCGACGACGTCATCGCCGACGATGTCTACGCCGCCGTTCTCGCAAACACGGAGGGACACCGCACGACCTATTCGGCGCACGCGACCGTCGAAGAGCTGCGCTCGCCGACGAACCTGTCGGAATTCTTCGCCCACAAGTTCCGCAAGGGAAACGCAGTGCTGCGCGAGATGCTTCGCTTCTGCTATCGCCTGCCCGAAATGAACAACCGCTGGAAGTCGATCTTCACCACCCGCCTGGCCCAACAGCTCCTCCTGCCGTGGGTCGCGGCCGCGTGGATCGTGCTCGCCGCGACCCTGGCGAACTTCGGGCAGTTGGACGTAATCGGGCTCGCCACCGCCGCGTTGCTGGTCTCGCTGCTGGCGGCACGAAAGGCCGCGTTCTCCATCGACGTCCCCGTTCAGTTCGAGCGTTTCAGCGTTGCCACGATCGTTCTCGCTTTCTGCTACACGCTCTCCATCGTATTCGCGGCGG
>JAJDDR010000476.1 GCA_029260255.1 Phycisphaerae bacterium | reverse complement strand
ATCCTCAGTCCCGCAGGGACGATAGTCAGTAGCCAGGGGCGTAAGCCCCTCGGTATCCAGCGGCCAACCAGCGCGAAGCCCCGGTAGGGGCGGTAGGACTTCTACCGCCCCTGTCGGGGCTTGGTGGTTTCGGAGCGTCCCCCTCTTGTCCCAGGGGCTGACGCCCCTGGCTACTGACTGACGCCCTTGCAGGGCTTTGCGGCTGCGCCCCGAAAGAAGGCGAGAGACTGAACGGAGCGCGACAAGGCCACCATTGCATACGGCTGATCTGTTACAACCTGACGAATGGCCAGATGCTCTGCGGTGTGGATGGTGCGGGCGTCGCGACGACCGGGCCTGTCTACTTAGCCACGTACACGTACCGGGTGCCGTTGACGGCGGCGGGTGACTTCGTGATGGACATCCGCCGGGACGAGGCGGCGGGAGACCAGACGTTTCTGATCGCTTCGGGGAACGGGCGCATCGAGGTCGGCGCGACGACGCCGGGCGTCATTGGTGCGATCCCGGCAGTGGTTTCCGTAACGGACTCTTGCCCACGCGGGCATGGGGATGCCACCCAGGATGGACGCACCCATCGCGAGAGGGTGTGACCATTCTCTGTGGCATCGTTGGTCAGGGACATGACCGTAGGGCGGGTTCTACCCGTCACCGTAGGGCGGGTTCTACCCGTCGCAACCGAGGAAGAAGGCGGGTGGAACCCGCCCTACGCTTGGCATGCCACAATCAATGGTCACACCCATCGCGAGAGGATGATGCATGCTGCTGTTGAAAGCATCCGGGAAGCTCGGTACAAGTGTGCGCTGCGGTGCGGTTGTTACGCACGCTGACCGGTGGGGATTGTGCGAGCCTGATAGGTTGTCCGGCTCAGGCGGAGGCGGCGCTGTTCACGTCAGGTGAGTAGCCGGCGTAATCCAAATTTAGCGTCGCCACCTGTGGGCGGCGTGTTTACTGTAGTTCATGCGTCGCTTCCATGGTCGTCACCCACAAGGGGTAACGCTACATGATGTTGCGTGCATCTGCTGTGACATCATGAATAATTCGGCTCAGGATCTTCTCACCCGGGGGTGCAATCGGTTGACTGCAAACGACATTCGAAACGTCGCCATCATCGCGCCTGTGGACCACGGCAAGACGACGCTGGTGGACCAGATGCTCAGGCAGTGCGGGCAGTTCCGCGACGCGCAGGTTGCCGGTGAGCGTATTCTGGACTCCAACGATTTGGAGCAGGAGCGCGGTATCACGATCGTGGCGAAGAACATCGCGATTCGCTACAAAGACACCAAGATCAACCTGATCGACACGCCCGGGCACGCCGACTTCGGCGGCGAGGTCGAGCGGGTGCTCAAGATGGCCGACGGCTGCCTGCTGTTGGTCGACGCGTTCGAGGGTCCGATGCCTCAGACGCGGTTCGTGCTTCGCAAGGCTTTTGAGTGCCGTCTCAAGCCGGTGGTGGTCATCAACAAGATCGACCGCACGGACGCCAGGCCGGAGGACGTGCTCGATGAGGTGCTCGATCTCTTCATCGAGTTGGGTGCGGACGACGACGCTCTCGATTTCCCCACGGTCTATTCCTCGGCCACGCAGGGGTACGCCACGCTCGATCTCAGTCAGCGCCCCGATAACGTGTTCGCCCTGTTCGACGCGATCATTCGCCACGTGCCGCCGCCGACGACCGATACCGAAGCCCCGCTTCAGATGTTGACGGTGACGCTGGACTACAGCGACTACGTCGGGCGCATCGGCATCGGGCGCGTTTTCGCCGGGGTGCTGCACTCCGGGGCGGAAGTTGTGGTGATCGGTCGGGATGGGACGCAGACGAAGGGCAAGATCGGCGAATTGTACGCCTTCGACGGGCTCGGTCGGACCAAGGTCGACGCCGTCGCCGCGGGCGACATTTGCGCCGTCGTCGGGCTGCCGGACATCGACATCGGCTGCACGATCGCCGATCCCGAGAACCCCATGCCGCTGCCCATCATCAGCATCGACGAGCCGACGCTGCACATGACTTTTCACGTCAACGACTCGCCTTTTGTGGGCAAGTCGGGCAAGTACCTTACCAGTCGCCACCTCCGCGAGCGGCTGGAGAAGGAGGTACAGTCGAACGTCGCGCTGCGTGTCGAGCCGGGTCACACGCCCGAGGAGTTCTACGTCTCGGGTCGGGGTATGCTTCATCTGTCCGTGCTCATCGAGACCATGCGCCGCGAGGGGTACGAGCTGGCCGTCGGGAAGCCGAAGGTGATCTATCGCGAACTGAACGGGCGCAAGACCGAGCCGATCGAAATGTGCGCGATCGACGTGCCGTCCGCGCATGTCGGCACGGTGATGGAGCTGATGGGCGGTCGGCGCGGGATCTGCCAGTCCATGGAAGCGCGCGGCGAAGGCAGCCTCCTGCAATTCACGATCCCGGCCCGTGGATTGATCGGTCTTCGCAACCGCATGCTGACCGCGTCGAACGGTACGGCGATCATGCACCACAACTTCTACGAATACGAGTACTTCCGGGGCAGCATTCCGGGCCGGGCGAACGGCGCTCTGGTCGCCAGTGAGCCGGGGCGGGTCACCGCCCACGCGATCAACGCGCTCGCCGGCAGCGGCGAGTTCATCGCCAAGCCGGGCGATCAGGTTTATGAAGGACAGATCGTCGGCGAACACTGTCGGGACAACGACCTGGCCGTCAACGTCTGCCGGGCGAAGAAGATGACCAACATTCGCGCCGCCTCGGCGGACAAGACCGTCGTGCTCAAGCCGCCGCGTGAGATGCCGCTGGAGATGGCTTTGGAGTTCATCGAAGACGACGAACTCGTCGAGGTTTCACCGGAGGCCATTCGCCTGCGCAAGCGGCAGCTCACCAAGTTGGACCGCCGCCGCGCCGCGCGTGATGGGTAGCGGTGGTTGGCGTCCGCCTGCTCGTGCGTCACCACTCGATAATGTGCGAGTTCGCGGTGATGGGTGCCCCGCCTGTAAAGCCACGGACCCATTCAATCATCAATCCTCGGCGTCCCCCACGGCCAAAGCCATGGGCCGGCCTTGTGACATAGTCTCCACCGGTTGAAAACCGGTGCCACACTTTTGCCGTAGACTGCTACGGGCGATAGTCGAGTCGCACGAGCTTGGCGTTGGATCGCACGTAGAGTTCCGGCCGGCCGTCGCGATCGCGATCGTCGACGATCATCCACTGCACGATGCCGGGCACGGGTTTGCGCACGATGGGCTCGCCTCTCGCGTCGACGATCCATAGCGCTCCTTGATGCACGAACAGCACCTCTCCGCCTGGGCGCCCGTCGATGTCGGCCAGTGTCAGTTGCCCCGGCATCTGGAAGTTCGAGACGTCGAATTCCAGCTTCCAGAGCGTTTCTCCGGACTCATCGCCCGCGATCATCAGAAACTGCTTCGGCGGACGGTAGCCCATCTCTTCGCCCTCGCCGGCGACCGACTTCATGTAGACCACGCCCAGCCGGGTGCCGATCTTCCCGGCAACGAACTGGTCCCGCGAGAACTGATCAAATGAGGACTCCGGCAAAGGTATCTCCGCCGTGGTTTCGCCGCGGGTGTTCACGCGTTTGATCACGTCCTTGTCGCGCAACCAGAAATCGCCGCCGGTTCCGGGAGATGCACCGCTCGATCCGAAACTGAACGATTGGCCTCGCGCGGCGCGGACACTCCACGCCTCGCGCAATCGATCTTCGTTCAATGCCTCGGCGACTTCACCTTGGGAGTACCGCGCTCCGCGTTGCTCGGCGGCTTCGTCGATTTGTTCCTCGGTCATCTCCCCGGCGCTGCCGAGGGTCTTCCCGGCCAGCAGCGTGTCGATGTCTGCGCGGAGCGACTTGCTCGCGTCTTCGTCGAGGGACGAGGAATACCGCCCTTGTACTATGCCGTCTTTGGAGATCAGGACGATCCCCGAGCCGAATCGTTCCTCGAAGTAGCGCCCCAAGGTCGATCCGCCGGCGTCGAGGGCGATGGTCAGTTTCAGCCCCTTCTCCTCCAGCTCTTCGGTCAGATCCCCGCCTTCCGCCTTGCCGTGAACGCAGACGATGGACACGTCCTTGTCGGCGTACTCTCCGCGAATCTCGTCGAGTTGCTCGAGTCCACTGGTGCGATTCATGCGCCAGCGCGGGAGGAAGTCCAACACGATGACTTTGTCGCTGAGAGATTCGAGCGACACCCACTCACCGTCCGTGGTTTCAAGTTCGAATTCGGGTGCCTGCTTCCCGGACATTTCGAACTGCATCGCGCCCCCCGTGGGCTGACTGTCCATGGTGTAGAATCGCTCGACCTTCTTCGACCCCGCGGGAGGCTCGAACGTGAGCAAGTCCTCGTCGAGCTTCTCGTTCACCCGTATCTCGCGGACGTCGTAGGCAATCTTGTATTCCTTGAACGGCATGACCATCCCCTCTTCGCCCTCAAACTGCTTCTTGATCAGGTCGATGAGGTCGACCTCGACGCGGCGCAGCATCATGTCCGACTCGCGGATGTAGAGGGTCGCGGGTGTGTTCTCATCGCTCATGCCCATGGCCGACATCGACATCGTGCCGCTGAGCAGAGTGCAGCGGTCTCCGTCGATGTGCTCGGAGCCCGCGGACTCCAGTCCTTCGAACTGCTCGGCGAACTTCTTGCGGGCGTTCTTGGCCAATATCAACTGGCCGATGCCGAAGTTCATGGCTCGGCCGCCGATGTAACTGGAGACCTGCTTGCCGACGTCTTCTTCGAGAGGTGACACCGTGTAACGGCGCATCCCCTTGAGATGGACGGTCAATTCCTTGCCGTTGCTGGTGATGTCGTGTTGCTGAGTGCGGATGCGAAAACGGCGTGGTTTGGCGTATATGAACGACACGCTCTGGTCGTCCTGCCCGAAGGACATGCCGGTTTCCATCTTGATGACGGCTTCGTCGGAGTAGGTCTTGAGCTTTCCGACTGCGTGCAGGAACTTGTCGACCGTCATCTGGGCGCCGGGGGAGTAGCCCTTGAATTTGACGGCTTCATCGTCGGCAGCGGCCGCACCGCACGACGCGGCGATGAAAGCGGCAGAGACGAGACGGCAGACCAATCGATTGGACATGATGATGATTCCTCCAAAGAGAACGAATCCTGTGCTTCTTCGAGCCTCGTTTCGTCGCCCGCCGCGCGGACGCATCAACCTATGGGCCGACATGCACGACGCAATGTCGCTCCGACCCGCTGCGCCGGTGCTCCCACAGGTAGATGCCTTGCCATCGGCCGAGGCACAGACGCCCGCCGGTCAACGGGATCGAGAGCGTTGTGGACGTGAGCGCCGCCTTGATGTGCGAAGGCATATCGTCGAGCCCCTCGGCCGTGTGGGTGTAGAGCGGATCGTTCTCGGGCACGAGCCTGCCGAGCCAGGCTTCGAGGTCGCGTCGTGCGGACGGGTCGGCGTTTTCCTGAATCGTCAGGCTGGCTGACGTGTGCTTGACCATGATCGTGCACAGGCCCTCATCGGCACCCGACTCGGCGACTGCGGACTGCACGTCTTCGGTGATCTCGACCAGCCCTGCAGTGCGCGTCCGGATGCTGATGTGACTGATCATGATCCAATCCCTCGATGCGGGTGATCGCTGCCGGTCCGGTGACGCCGGGAGTATACCGCGCTTGCGCCGCGGATCGCAAACGGCGCGCTACGCACCCCGGCGACGTCGAATCGACGCGCGTCAACACACGCGCTGCATCCCGGTGAGTGAGTACCGTCTACTTGATAGGTGGAGCAGGTTCGCGCGTTGCGGGCGGTTGAATCGAACTCTCACCCTTTGGCGGCTGCTTGGAGAGGTCCGGCGACGCAGATGAACCGGCGGTCCCCTCAGACGATTGAGGTTGATACCCGCGCTGGCCGTTCACATCGGACGGTCGTGGTTGGTATCCCTTGCCTACTTGTGCGGGCTCATGGTCAGTCATAACGCACCTCCGGGTGTTTGCGGAACTCGATCGCGGTGATCTGGTTCGCCTTGATTATTATACCACCTGAGTCCCGGACAGGCACCCATTCACCACTTTTTGTCGGAACGAAGACTGCTTCCAAGTACAGATCGCGTTCGTCGGGTGCGTCCCCAGCGAACGACTTATAGCCATAGAGACCGAATACGCGCGACCCATCCACCAGCGTCACCAAGGCCCAATACGGCTTCCCGCGGTTGAAGTGGTAGTCCCACGCCGTCGGAACAGGGTGGATTGTCCGAAACCCGAGGCGCCCGGCGAACAGCTTCATCGACTCACGTTGCAGTTGGCGCCCGACGACAACGGCGAAGAGAATGGGCGACACGAGCACCGGGACGATGAGCCCGAAGCCACAAACGAGCGGATGGGAGTCCAGCCAACCACCTCTGAACATTGGCACCAAGAGCCAGATCCACGCGGCGTGATTGACGCAACTCAACGTGAAAAACTCGAGGAACCGGAGTTGCGTCGATGCCGCACGACGAGGTATCAGGATCGTCATGACGGACGACTAAATGAAACCCGGCACGAGGAATACAACCGAATACAACAACGTATCGAACGTACCAAGATCCACTCTACGGACACTCCTGCGTTCTGTCGGGCGCAGCCGGGACGAGCCCTGCGCGCCGGTCTGACAACAACGCTATTCGTGCGGACGGATCGGCGTTCTCCTGAATCGTCGGACTGACCGACGTGTGCTTGACCATGATCCGATCCCTCGGTGCGGGTGATCGCTGCCGGTCCGGTGACGCCGTGAGTATACCGCGCTTGCGCCGCGGATCGCAAACGGGGCGATCCGAACCGCGACTGTTAAGGAGCGGCCTCGAATCGCCGATCGGCGTCGCTGCGCGCGGGGCCGCTTCCTGACGGGCGCGGTTCTGACCGTCGCCATCCGAATCGCGACCGTTGAGGAGCGGTCTATTCCTCCACGCCTTGCCCTTCGACGACATAGCGACACGCTTCCGTGAGCTGGTGCGCTTTCCAGAGATACCGCGTACTGCCATGGCGCGCCCAGACGCGTTCGTCTTGATCCAGCAGGTCGTTTTCCCTGAGCGTCCTCGATGCCCACGACTTGAGCGATTGCATCACCAACTCGGGCGACTGCTCGGCGGATACAACGAGGTGGACGTGGTTGGTGCGGACGTTGATCGCATGCAGCGACCACTCGCGATGTACGCAAACCCGTGTGATAGCATCTTGGATCGCAGCCCGCTGTTGTTCGTTGAGACTGACCGGTGGGTTCTTGAGTCTTTGCCTTGCGGAGCGCTCGCGCCCGGTGTGATGGCCGAGCGAGGGTGTCGCGAACGTGTTGTGGTCACGGTCAACCGAGCCGCGCTCGTCGCCGTGCAACCACGTGCCGTATGTGCGAAACGTGATGAAATACGCGATCGGATCGGACATCGGAGTTCCTTCGGAACGTTGCTGTGTGCCGGGCCGCTTCCTGACGGGCGCGGTTCTGATGTCCCCTTCTGAAGCGCGACTGTTGAGGAGCGGCCTCTCAAAGCTGCCCAAGTTGGTCGGCGAGGAATCGCCCAACGCCTTCCTTGGGGATGCGCTGCTGCGAGGCATCGTCGCGGTTGCGGACGGTGATGGTGCCGTCGTCCTTGGATTGCCCGTCGATGGTGAAGCAGAACGGCGTGCCGGCCTCGTCCATGCGGGCGTAGCGCTTGCCGATGGACTGCTTGGCGTCGAACTGGCATGGGTAGTGTTTCTTGATCTCGCGGTAGATCGGCTCGGCGATCTCCGGCATGCCGTCCTTGGCCACCAGCGGAAAGACGGCCGCTTTGATCGGGGCGAGCCGCGGGTGGAAGCACATGAACTCGGGGCTGGCGCGGTTCTCGTCGTAGTGGTACGCCTCGCAGATGGCCGCCAGGGTGAAGCGGTCCGCGCCGGCCGACGGCTCGATGACGTGCGGGACGTAACGCTCCTTGGTCGCGTCGTCGATGACGGCGAACGCCTCTTCCTTGCCCTTGGCTGCCTTGCCGTGTGCGTTGAGGTCGAAGCTGCCGCGGTGGGCGACGCCCTCGAGCTCCTGCGTCTCTTCGGAGAACGGAAAGAGATACTCGATGTCGGTGCAGGCGTCGCTGTAGTGGGCGAGTTCGTCCTCGCCCTGTTCGCGAGGCTTGAGGTTGTCGCTCTTGATGCCGAGCGACTCGTACCACGCGATGCGGGCGTCGCGCCAGAACTCGTACCACATGCGCGATTCCTTCGGATTGCAGAAGAACTCGATCTCCATCTGCTCGAACTCGCGCGAGCGAAACGTGTAGTTCCGCGGATTGATCTCGTTGCGGAAGGCCTTGCCGATCTGGGCGATTCCGAAGGGGATCTTCACCCGCGAGGAGTCCATCACGTTTTTGAAGTTCGCGAAGATGCCCTGCGCGGTCTCGGGGCGGAGGTAGGCCTTGCTGGTGGAATCCTGGAGCGCGCCGACAAACGTCTCGAACATCAGGTTGAACTCGCGCGGCTCTGTGAGTGTGCCGACCTCCTTCGTGTCCGGTCCGACGATGCGATTGAACTGGTCGGTGGGTACGTCCATCAACGGTTTGGTCTGCACGCGCTCGCTGGGAACCGGCGCGGAGCACTTGAGGTACTTCGCCAGGAGCTTCATGGCGCGCGATTCGGATTCCTCGTCCTCGCTGGCGAACGCGAACATCTGACCGTCGTCATTGCCCGCCTCGGCGAGGACGCTGATCTGGTCCGCGCGATAGCGACTCTTGCTCAGCCTGCAATCCACCATCGGATCGCTGAACCCGCCGACGTGGCCGGAAGCTTCCCACACCTTGGGGTTCATGATGATGGAGCAGTCCACGCCGACCATCTGAAACTCGCGACCGTCGGGTCCGGTCGGGGGGTTACGCACCATGTCCAGCCACCAGGCGTCCTTGACGTTGCGTTTGAGTTCGGTCCCGAGGGGACCGTAATCCCAGAACCCGCCGATGCCGCCGTAGATTTCGCTCGATTGAAAGATGAACCCGCGACGCTTGCACAGCGCCACGATCTTTTCCATGGTTGCGGAGTTGTTCGGCATGGGTGTGTCCCTATCGCTATTCTACTTGCTAGCCCTTCGCAAACTCGACGAACGCCTCGTGGGCATCGCCAGCCAGGGCGACATTCTTAGCATCGGCGGGTTGAATGAGCAACCGCGCCCGGTACTCAAGCGTATTCCATCGCCTACCGTGCCCGGTTTTCACAAGACGCGCTTATCCGGGTGTGTGCGAGCAACGGATCGAACTCGATCTGGAACCGATCGAGCACATCGAGCCTACCAAGGAGGGGGGGTACGTTCTCGCTGTCAGCGACGGCGATACGCATCTCGAATTGGGGGTGGTCGCCGATCCTGGTCTCGAATCGATGCACAAAGTATCGCCGCGTCGCGCCTCCGACGCCGGTGAGTTCAATTGACTCACCCACGTTCGGCTGGATGCCAAGTAGCTCGGCGGCGGAACGAGGCATGAGGCTTATCACCGCACCTGAGTCCACCGGAACAGAGAAAGTCCGCCAGCGCCCCGCCGTAGACTTCACGTTGAGTTCAGCGAACGGAACCCATTGCTCCCCGAAGTGCGGCGTCATGCGGCGACGCCATGCGAACTCCGCCATCAAATGCGCTCCGGCTCGGGATCGACGGCCTCCAGGACGTAAGCCGCACCCGCGTGCTCCGCTTCTGCCTGCTGAGCCGCTTCCGTCGCCGTGTCCCCGACTCCAACGATCTCGCCATCCAGGACGGCAATCCACTTGCCGGAGTACTTCTCATATATTTCGCGGCTGTGCTCCGTTAGCCAAACGAAATCCGCGTGCATGGTGAACTCCTCATGAGCATTCTAGCATGACGCAGCGGAGACGGCCATGCATATCGTCCCACCGTGTCCGCAGTCCCTGCGTTTCTCGGACGTTCCGTAGAGTCACACCCTCTGATACCGGGCAGAATCGCCCCATCCCTGCGGATACCAGAGCGGAAAAGGCGTGCAAACGCCCGCGCCGCAACCGGTTACGTCGCGTTTTGGCAACAGCGAACGTCGCCCGCTGCGGCCGTATCGCAACACACCCCTACGACCCGCACACTCTTGCCACGCCGTCGACCCATAATAGCGGCGCGCATCCGCGGTCGAACGCAATCCGAGCCCGGGTCGCGCGCCGAGCGCATCTGAGGCCTGCCATTTGCAACCCAGGTCGGACGGGCGAAAAGGTGTCGCTTTCCGGTTTAGGGGGAAGGAAGCCATGCGACGTTATTGGATCTACGAGTTCTTCCGCAGAAAGGCCAGGATCACGTTTCTGACGTGCGTCTGCTATGCCTCGCTCTGCTGAAGCGCTTCGCCTCGACGGATCTGCTTCGACCTTCACAAACAGCCGGCAGCGCGTGTTCGTTACACGCTCCGCCGGCTGCTCCTTTGCGCGCGGCCGACCCTCCACCGCGCTGCGTCTGGAGATGCACTTCATGTTCCCGGTCGCCGGTTCAGCCGATCTTGATGCCGAGGTCGCCGCTGGTGAAGAGTGAGTCGAACTCGAAACCGGCGCCGGTGATGGCGTCGCGGGCGCCTTCCTCACGGTCGATGACGGCGACGATGCGTTCGACTTTGCCGTCGTTCTGCTTGATGGCCTTCGCCGCTTCGAGAACCTGACCGCCGGAGGTGGCGATGTCTTCCACGAGCAGCACGGACGCACCGGGGTCCATGATGCCCTCGAAGAGATTGCTGGTGCCGTAGTCCTTCTTGGCGTTGCGGACGATGATGAACGGGCGCCCGGTTTCGAGTGAGGTGGCCGCCGCGAGCGCCACGCCGCCAAGCTCGGCGCCGGCGATCAGCGTGGTGGAGTCGCTCACGTACTCGGCGAACATCCTACCGAGTGCCCGGAGGATCGCGGGCTGGGTCTCGAAACGGTACTTGTCGAGGTAGTACTTGCTCTTCCTTCCGGAGCGGAGGGTAAAGTCGCCTTCGAGGTAGGCTGCGCCCTTGATCATCCGTGCCAGTTCGTTGCGGTCCATGGAACACTCCTCACTCTGGTACCTCGTTGCGGAAGATCCGCGGCTCGGCGGAACTCGTAATCGTACGATCTATGAAACACGGCGCTACACGTTCAGATCGGCGTCGGCGCCGATTGCTTTTCGGTACTTGCGGCGGATGGGCGCTACGACGGTTCGTAGAAACTCGTCCACCTGCTGGGGCGCTCGCCCGATGTATTGCTTCGCGTCGATCACCGCGTCGAGATTGACCCTCGCAAAGGCGGGGTCGGCCTGCAGCCGCGCGAGCAGATCGTTGGGCTGCGCGTCTTCCTTTACGACGCGCGCCGCGTCGTGCGCGTGACGGCGAATGCGCTCGTGCAGGTCCTGCCGGTCGCCCCCCGCGCGGACGCCCGCCATGATGATGTTCTCGGTGGCCATGAACGGCAACTCCGATTCGATCCGGGCGGCGATCGTCTTCGGATAGACGACGAGCCCGCGCGCGACGTTGGTGACGATCTTGAGCATGCCGTCGGTGGCGAGAAACGCCTCTGGAATGCTGAGGCGCTTGTTCGACGAGTCGTCGAGCGTTCGCTCAAACCACTGCTCGGCGGCCGTCAGCAGCGGCGACGTCGCCAGCGAAATCACGAACCGCGACAGCCCGGTTGCACGCTCGCAACGCATCGGATTGCGCTTGTAAGCCATCGCGCTCGAGCCGACTTGGTCGCTCTCGAGCGGTTCTTCGATTTCCTTGAGGTTGGCCAGCAGGCGGATGTCGTTGGCGAACTTGTGGACGCTTGTGGCGATACCGGCCAGTGTGCAGGCGACCTGCGCATCCACCTTTCTCGAATAGGTTTGACCCGTGATGGGCTCGCACCGTCCGAAGCCGAACTGGGCGGCCACGTCGCGTTCGACGGCGTCGATCTTGTCGGTGTCTCCGTCGAACAACTCCATGAAACTGGCCTGGGTCCCGGTCGTACCCTTGACGCCGCGGAACTTGAGCCCGGCGCGGCGAGATTCGACCTCTTCGAGATCGCGGACGAAATCGTAGCACCACAGGGCTGCGCGTTTTCCAACCGTCGTGAGTTGGGCGGGCTGGTAGTGCGTGAAACCGAGGGTCGGTGTGGCGCGGTACTTCTTGGCGAACAGCGCCAGGGCGTCGATCACGTTCACCAGCCAGTCTCGCACGATGGCCAGCGCGTCGCGCATGATGATCAGGTCGGCGTTGTCGACGATGTACGCGCTGGTCGCGCCGAGGTGCAGGATCGGACGGGCGGACGGCGCCTTGTCGGCGAAGGTGTGCAGATGGGCCATGACGTCGTGGCGGAGCCTCCGCTCGTGCCGCGCGGCGACCTTGAAGTCGATCTCATCGATGGCATGTTTCAGGGCGGTGATCTGCTTGGCGGTAATCCTCAAGCCGGCCTTCCGCTCCGCTTCGGCGAGCGCGATCCAAAGCTGCCGCCAGATCGTGATGCGGCGGGTCGCGCCGAAGAGTCGTGCCATGCGCTTGGATGCGTTTCGCGCCACCAGGGGGGAGTCGTAATACTCGTGTTCGTCCATGATTTGACAACGTAAAGATGCCTCGAGTTTGCGGCCTCGCACCGAGACGGGCCTCGATAGTCTCCGATTCTAGCGATCGCGGTCCATCTGACCAGCGGTCGGCGACTGGGCGTATCCCATTTTGGGTGGCATGCCCACGCTTGCGTGGGCAT
>JAJDDR010000475.1 GCA_029260255.1 Phycisphaerae bacterium | reverse complement strand
TTAACAGGCGTCGAGTTCCTCCGCCGCTTCCTGATGCACGTCTTGCCGAAGGGTTTTCACAAGCTGCGCTACTACGGCCTGTGGCATCATGCGAAGCGTCACCTTCAACAGGAGGTAAGCATCCGATCCATCAAGTGCGTTCTCGAACGTCTCAAGAACGCCGCCACCAAGGCCGCGCGCTCACTTCCCCAGAATCGGCCTCCAAACAGAATCGCGCGTCAACAAGCAGCCCAACCGGCACGCCACACGCCCATCCCGCCCAATCCAAACCTCACGCCGCTTCGTCCAATAGACTTTTCGCGTCGGCTCCGCGACGCGAAAAGTCATATCTATTCTGAACCGGAAAACACGAAAGCTATATTACGAAACGAAGCCATTTCGCAGCAACACTTTAACGCTCGGCGACACCGCCCGACTCCGGCACAAATCCAAAAACGAGCTATGATGACCCTTCGGACCGCCGTTTGCGCAGCGATTGCACGGGACTCGCACGGTATCATCCGCTTGTTTGGGAGTCGACGCCGTGGCTGACCTGTTTGCCGAGCAGCATCGAGTGAATCGCGAGCGGGCGCTGCCGCTGGCCGTGCGGATGAGACCGCGGACGCTCGACGAGTTCGCGGGGCAGGAGCACTTCGTCGGTCCCGACAAGCTCCTTCGGCGGATGCTCCAGGCCGACCGGCTGAGCAGCGCCGTGTTCTACGGTCCACCGGGAACGGGCAAGACGACACTCGCCCATGTCATCGCGCGGATGACTCGGGCACACTTCGACGAGGTGAACGCGGCCGCGGTCGGCGTCAAGGAGATCCGGGAGATCCTCAGCGGTGCCCGCGACCGGCTCGAAACGTCCGAGCGCCGCAGCGTTCTGTTCGTGGACGAGTTGCATCGATTCAATCGTGGCCAGCAGGACGTGCTGCTCGGCGACGTCGAGAACGGCGTCGTCATCCTCATCGCCGCGACGACGGAGAACCCGTTCTTCGCGGTCAACACGCCGCTGCTGTCGCGCAGTCAGGTCTTCCGCTTCGAGCCGCTGTCCATCGACGACATTCTGAAGCTCATGCAACGCGCGCTTTCCGACACGGAGCGGGGGCTCGGAACCCTTCGCGCGGAACTCTCCCAGGAGGCACTCGAGCACATCGCCACGATCTGTGACGGTGACGCGCGTCGGGCGCTGGCGGCACTGGAAGTGGCCGTGCTGAGTCAAGTCGACCGTGTCGGCAAGGGCGAGCCGGTTATCGTCGATCTGGAAGTCGCGGCGGAGTCGATCCAGCAGAAGTCCATTCGCTACGACGCGACCGGAGACGAGCACTACGACGCGGCCAGCGCGCTGATCAAGAGCATTCGCGGCAGTGATCCCGACGCCGCGGTGTACTGGCTGGCGCGCATGCTCGAAGCCGGCGAGGACCCGCGATTCTGCGCCCGGCGAATCGTCATCGCCGCGGCCGAGGACGTCGGCAACGCAGACCCGATGGCTCTGGTGCTCGCGCAAGCGGCGGCCGACGCAACGCATTTCGTTGGCCTGCCGGAGTGCCAGTTGCCCCTTGCTCAGGCGGTCATCTATCTCGCGTGCGCCCCCAAGTCCAACGCGGCCACGCTGGCCATCGGCGCCGCGCGCGAGGAGGTGCGCAGCGGTCGGACACTGCCCGTACCCAAGCATCTCCGCGACGCGCACTACCGCGGTGCCGGGGAACTCGGCCACGGCGAAGGATACGAATACCCGCACGACGCCGAAGGCGGCATGGTCGCGCAAGACTACCTCGGCGTCGACCGCACTTTCTACCACCCCACCGACCGCGGGCACGAAGTTGCGATGGCCGCGCATCTGGAGAGATTCAAGGCGCTCCGCCGAACCACACAACCGCGGGGAAACGCCTGAGAAGCGGTATTATCGGGGCGCTCGGGGAATGGTGACCGAGACACAAGTCGCGTCCGTGCATGGTCGAATTCTGGGACATGCACGCACGCTGGGGGGCATTGTTGGTGACGGTCGCCGGTGGGTGTGCGGTGACGGTCCCGCCGGAATCGCAGTCGCCGCGCCAGCAGCCGGCCCGCGCCATGGGCGTGATGGCCACGTCATCATCCGATGCGCTCTGGCGGCGTCGGGCGTTCGAGCGACAGCACGGTGGACGTGTTTCACATCCGGCGGCGGCGGCGGCGGTTGCGCGTATCGTCGCGGACCTCTCCGCGGCGCGGGGGTCGGAGATCGGAGTCCAAGTGAACGTGCTGCGCTCACGAGTGCCCAATGCGTACATCCTCGCGTCGGGTGACATGTACGTGACACTGGGCATGCTCGAGATGATCTGCACCGACGACGAGTTGGCGGCCGTGGTGGCACACGAGCTATCCCACCTCGACGACCTTGCCGCGTTTGATACCAGCGGAATGAACGACGACCAACGCCTGCACATCGAGTCCGAAGCGGACGACCGCGCGGTGTTCTTGCTCCTCGACGCCGGCTACGAACCGGCGGCGCTCTTCCGAATGATCAGCAGGCTGACCGACGAGCAGCCGGCGGGCTGGGCGCGGCACCGCTGCAGGCGTCTGGCGGGTCGCATTGGACACCCATCCAGCGGGAAAGTAGCCTCGTTCGACGGGGCTGTCCCCAGCCGGCGCGACGAGTCTCTCTGGCGGTAGCGCCCGATCCACGGCCGCGGCCGCTCGATTTCCGGCCCACACGCCCCACTTCTGCAAATAAACCTGTTGCCCGCGGCGGGTCCATGTGCGATGTTCAGGCAATCGGGAGTCGCGCGAGGCGTTACCGGCCGTCGGAGGCGGAAAGGGTGGTTCGCGGAAGCGTATGACACAGAAGCTCATCGCAAGGCACGGGGCTGAGGAATTGGCCGCATTCGACTTGGCTGACTCAGCGAAATCGGTGCTGGGGCGGTCGGACGACGCGGATTGCCGGTTCGCGCAGGAGGTGCACCTCAGCAGGTGGCACGTGATCCTCCGCGCGGGACGTGGGACGTTGGTCGTCGAGCGTCATCCGCAGGCCTCCAACGCGGTGGTGTTCAAGGGCGCAGCCGCGGACACATTCTCGATGCAACCCGGCGAGTTCTTCGTCATCGGGACAACGACCTTCCACTTCGAGAGCACCGCCGGTGCGACGGTTTCGCCGGCGGCCGTGTATGACGACGCCGCACCTTCCATCGAGCAGACTATGAGCGTCGAGGAGATGCGCGACCTGGGACCGGCCGGGGATCGCATGCGCCTGCTCAACCTGCTGGAACTGCCGGTCGTGCTGCGCAGCAAGAGCAGGTCGGAGTTCTACGTGTACGCATGCGACTCGCTGCGGATGGCCACCGGCGCGGACTGGGTGCAGACCGTCTGGATGGGCGAGGATGAACCGGTGGTGCTGGCGGAGGACGCCAGCCTCGATCGAGCGGGACCGCGACCGCTCAGCCGCCGCTTGATGGCGACCGCCATCGCCGAGGCGCCGCAGCCGATCACGTACTGTTGGGAACACGGCAGCGCCGACGCGTCGATCGACGCGACGGCGC
>JAJDDR010000474.1 GCA_029260255.1 Phycisphaerae bacterium | reverse complement strand
AAGCGGTCGGAACCGCGCCCGTCAGGAAGCGGCCTCGCGCGCATGAGGCGTTTGCGAGGGTTCGAGGCCGCTCCTTAACAGTCGCGGATCTGCCAGTGTGTCAACCTTGCGCTGTACTGCTAATGTCCCTGACCGACGATGCTACAGAGAATGGTCACACCCGCCGAGCGCTGTACGCTGTCCCCTCGACGCCGACGCATACCCAGACGATGATGGTCGCCACGAGAACACCATGACTTCGCTGACCGCCGCAATCCCGACGGTGATCCTGTTTCCGCTTCTCATGCTGGCGGCGTTCATGATCGTATACCTCATCGAGACGGTGGCCTACTACTCTCGCGCCGGCTGGTACTACCGAACCGGTCCCGCCATCCTTCGCGAGCGTTGGCAGTCCGCCGCCAACGCAGAGCAGGTTCGCGAGATCATCAGACCCCTACTCCGCGCCGACCAACTCGTCGGGCGTGAATCGGCCGATGGCTTCCAATTCCGCCAGCGCGCCGCCTCGGTCAACGCCTGGACGCGCATTCACTTGTGGTTCGAGAACACCGAACGCGGCGTAGCGCTGCACTACGAAGTCCGCCCGTTCTACAGCATGGGCTTGCTGCTCTTTCCGATCGTCTGGCTTTCCTCCGGCGCCTTCGGCATGCGCGGCCTGACACTGGTTTGGTCTGCCGGACTCACGGCGTTCGTCTTTGCAGGTTACAAGTGGATCATGCCATGGGACGTCGCGCGGATGAACCGCCTGCCGACCGTCCGCCGCGCTCTGGCGCCGTTCGGACTCTCAGTCTGCGAACGCTGCGGCTACGACCTCTTCGGCCACTCCACCGCCAGCCGCTGCCCCGAATGCGGCAGTGACAGCCCACCGCCGTAGTGCCGTTTCCAGCGAGGTCCGTCCGCTTTCCGGGTGGCATGCCCACGCTTGCGTGGGCATGATTCGACAGATGCTGAATGCATGACCACGCAAGTGTGACCATGACACCCGAACCAATGACCCGTTTGGGAGGCACCTCGCTCCGGACGGCTCGAATGGTGAAGTGCTTGAATCCCTCTGTCACGGCTGCTACGATGACGCTCCCATGGGAACACATCGAAACGGGAGGTACGAGAGATGGTCAGTTCAACAGCGGCTCAGCCCTTCGGCTTGATTCTCCTGCTCGCGTCGTTTTCGACTGCGGCGACCGCCGACGTGCTCATTTCCTACGAAAGCGATGTCGACAACAACCCGACCACGCCGGACGTCATCGACATCGACGTCGGGCAAACGGCCACCATCACAATCTCGCTGAGCGCTTTGGATGGCGAGACCGGGCTTTGCGCCGCCGGGTTCAGCTTTGCCGGGACGCCGACGGGTGCCCCGTCGGGCGTCGTCGTCGTGAACGGGCCGATCACCTTGAGCGATTTTTTGTGGGACGAGCCCTTCCAGGATCCGGGGCAATGGCTCACCAACAACAATCTCCCGAGTCCCGCCTTCGTTAGCTTCTTCTGTATAGGCGGGAACATCCCTCTCACGTTAGCGACCGTGAACGTCACGGGCCACATGGCCGGCGAGATCATGCAAGACACCGGACCGGTCAACTTCGCCGACGAAAACGTCAATCCACTGACTGTGACGCCCGAAAGCGCGTCCTTCACCGTGAACGTGATTCCCGAGCCCACGACGGCGTTCCTCCTGATCGTCGCGACGGCGACACTTGCACGGAGAGCCGCGCTCCGCCCCCACGCTTGATCCCGCGATCCCCCGCCAGTTCGCCATTCCCGATTCCCGCTCGGTAAACGGGTGATCCGCCCAAAAAACGAATTCCGCGGATCAGACCTGTCGTTATTACCCTGGAGACGCCGCGCGCCGAAAGGGCAGCGCGTCACGCGAGTGACGAAGCCACCCGAATCTGAGCCGCAACTGTTAAGGAGCGGCCCATCCGCCAAGAACGCTCTAAACCTCTAAAAAAAACGGCGCAATTTCCGAAAAGAGCTAACTCGCGGTGGGACCGTGGGTTACGCGGAATTCAGGGGTGATCGGGGGCTGCGCGGTTTGGGGCACGGGGTGTGCGAATCGTCTGTCGTCACAGGCGGTTTGGGGCAGACTTCCGAAACCGTAAACCATTTCTGCATAAGAAGTTAAATAGGCGTGCCCCAAACCTGCCTTTTCGGAAATCGGAAGCGTTTCGGAAGCGCTCGTGAGGTCACGCATGGCCGTTGCTCCGCAGGCGGGTGAGGTGGTCACGTATACGCGAGAGGGTGTCGGCGGCGGCGTGGCGGTCGGTTTTCGGAACCGCTCTCTTGGCGGCGCGGGCGGCGCGGTCCGCGTTGATGTGCTCCCGGACACGAGGCTCGTTGTTTGCGACAGGGTCGTAGGGCTTGTCGGCGAGCCAGTGCTGGAGGCGGACCTCGCGGACGGCCGCCAAGAGGTCGTACGACAACTGCGAGAGACCGCGGGAGTGCTCGGGGCGTGCCCATGCGGCGTCGATCATGACGCGGCGTTCCACGTCCGCTCGCAGATCATCATGCATGCCGATGTAAGGCTGGGTCGGCTTCGGCTCGATTGTGATCTCCTCCGGGGCCAAGCCGTCCCGGCGGCACTTGGCATCAGCCGCGCGCCTGTATACGTCAAAATAGAAGTAGCTGGTATCGCCCGACGATCCTGCAAGGATGTCGCGGGCTTTCCGCCAGTCCTTGGTGTCGCACTTCTCCATGGCGACCCGTTCGAGGAGGCGGTTCTGCTCGCGAGGGTGCATCTCGGAAAACGCTCGCTGCATACCGTCTGTCTCGGCGGTGGCCACTGCGCGGGCGTCTGATTCGGCGTGCTTGAAGTAGAGGCGGAGCATGTGGTCGGGGAGATCGGCGATCGGATGCAGACCGGTCGTCTTGGCCTCGGTATCTTCGGCTTCCTTTTCGCGAGCTTTGCGGACACGCTCGGCGGCGACCTTTTGTTGGTGATCCTTGAACACGGAGCACTGATCGAGCCACTTGTCGAAGGTCTCGGATCGGAAGAAGTCACCGAGCGGCTTCCACGCCTTGTTGTCGCGGTGCCAGGCGGACTTGGCGTACTCATCGACCGCCGCGTGCATCCAATCTTCCGAGTGCCCCTCTCGCAAGCGGGACACGATGTGGCACAGCTGGTGATTGCGGAGCAGTGCGAGGTGGCCGATGTCGCGAAACCAGTGGCCGGCCACGCGGAACGCGATCGCCTCTTGGTCGTCCGTCCAGTTTACCCGCCTGATGACCGACACCCGGCAGTTCGATCGATTCATGGGATTCGGTGCGTCCAGGTGGATCGAGCCGGTGACTCGGTTGCCCCTGCGGTCGAGCTCGAAGCGTACGCCGGGGTGGACTATCGAAGGCGCTTCGACGGCGGTTGGAAACATGCTCGATTGGGCTTCGAGAGTGGTCACGATTACCTGTTCACCATCATCCGACCAAGACGAGGCTGTACTCGTTGCCTGCACAGGACCAGCAGAGGTCGTACATGTCGTTCTTGGTCAACTCCAGTTTGTACATCGCCGCAAGCGTGGCAGCGACGATATGCCGCGTCTCAACGTGATCCACCGCCCTGTGGGTCAAGAGGTGATCGACTTCCTGGGTGACCCTTTCCATCGCTTGCAAGCTCATTGCCCGGTCGCCTCCCGCACTCGTCTCTCTGCCATGCGGAAATACCGCCGGTCCTTCTCGATGCCGGTGAAGCGGCGACCGAGGCGGATGGCGGCGACGCCGGTTGAACCCGAACCCATACACGGGTCGAGCACGTGGCCGCCGCCGGGG
Source organism: Phycisphaerae bacterium (assembly GCA_029260255.1). Lineage (GTDB taxonomy): Bacteria > Planctomycetota > Phycisphaerae > UBA1845 > UBA1845 > OFTM285. The sequence continues at coordinate 225 of JAJDDR010000474.1, read as the reverse complement.
ACGATGACGCATGACTACAAACGCAACGGCACCACGACTTTGTTCGCTGCCTTGGACGTGGCGGAGGGTCGACTCATCGGCCAGTGCATGAATAGCCATCGGCATCAGGAGTGGATCAAGTTCCTGAAGCTGATCGATGCCGAGACGCCGCCGGAACTCGACCTGCATCTGATCGCGGACAACTACGCGACGCACAAGCATCCCAAGGTGAAGTCATGGCTCAAT
>JAJDDR010000473.1 GCA_029260255.1 Phycisphaerae bacterium | reverse complement strand
TCACGAACACCGGGCGCTCGTGCAGCCGCGACAGGATCGTCTCATCCGAGCCGCCCAAGTCCGTCCCCCATTGGAACTCGGCCGCCAGCTTCATGTGCGTCGGTATGTTCTCGATCTGCTCGTTTAACTCGCTCCGTTCCTCATGGCACGCCTGGATCTCGTGCGCGGCCTTTTCCTGCTGCCAGGCTTTCTTGGCGGACGATTTGCTCTCTTCGAGTTCCTTGAGCTTCGCATCCAACTCTCCGACGCGGGCACGCTTCGTCTCGAGGTCTCCCTCCAGCAAGGACTTTGCCTCCGGTCCGTGCAGAATGTCGACCGCCTCGGCATAGGTCAAACGGAAGAACGGCGTTACGGTTTTCTCAAGCGCCGCGGCATCGCGCCCGATCGTCCCCAGGTCGGCGCGGTGATCCGCCAGCACGCGCTGCGCCACCGAGCAGACGAAGTCCTCCGCAAGCGAGAGCACATCCGTCAGTTCGCAGAACGCGATCTCCGGCTCGACCATCCAGAACTCCGTGAGATGCCGGCGCGTCTTCGATTTCTCCGCCCGAAAAGTGGGACCGAAGCAGTAGACCTTGTCGTGGGCCATACAGGCGGCTTCGACATAGAGCTGACCGGTCTGCGCGAGGAAGACTTGCTCGCCGAAATAGTCCACCTCGAAGAGCGTCGATGCGCCCTCTCCGATCGCCGGCGCGAAGATCGGCGTATCGATGAGCACGAAACCCTGCTCGTTGAAGAACCGCCGGATGGCGTCGACGATCGTGGCCCGGATACGCAGGATGACGTGCTGTCGCTCGGATCGAAACCAGAGGTGGCGGTGCTTCATGAGGTAGTCGACGCCGTGCGGTTTCGGTGTGATTGGGTAATCGGCGGAAGCTCCGATGACCGTGCACGCCGTGATGTCACGCAGCTCGACGCCGCCGACGGCGCGCTCGTCGGCATGCACGACGCCGGTAATCCGCAGCGACGTTTCCTGTGCGATCTTCTTGACTTCATCGAAGAACCCGGCGGTGGTCTCATTCTTTTCGAGAACGCACTGGCACAAGCCGGTGCCGTCGCGGACGGTGATGAACGCGACCTTTCCGCTCGCGCGGGCCTTGTGCACCCAGCCGTAGATGCTGACGGACTGACCGGCGGTCTTGCTCAAATCCCTCACGTAGGTGCGATCTTCTGTGCTCATGGCGGCTTAGTTTAGGGACCGGCCGTGCGACGGCAATAGCGCCCGCACCGTGCGTGGTTCCTTCGCCGAGATTCTGCTATCGTGCATCCGCCGTAGTCGGGGTCTCGCGAGTTTCGTTGACGGAAGGGTGTGATGGAGTTTGAGAACATCGCCGTGATCGGCGCCGGAACGATGGGCGCGGGAATCGCCCAGTTGGCCGCTTCGTACGGATCGTCCGTGCGGCTCATCGACGTGTCGGCCGATATGCTGCGGACCAGCGTGGACGGCATTCGTGCGCGTCTCGACCGCTCGGTCGACAAGGGAAAACGAACCGCCGACCAGCGCGACGCAATCATGGGGCGCATCACAACATCTCAGACGATCACCGATCTTGCGAACATCCAACTCGCCATCGAAGCCGTCGTCGAGAACCCCCAAGTCAAGGAAACGGTCTTTCGAGAGTTGGACGCCGCCACGCCGAGCGGCGCCGTCCTGGCGACGAACACTTCATCATTGCGCGTGTCGGAAATCGCCATCGCCTCGACCCGTCCGGAGCGCGTCGTCGGAATGCACTTCTTCAACCCGGCGCCGGTCATGCCGCTCGTCGAGATCATCGCCGGCGACGCCAGCGACGCGTGGGCTGTCGACGTCGCCTTCCGCGCCGCCGAAGCGTGGGGCAAGGTTCCCGTGCGCGCCAAAGACACGCCGGGCTTCATCGTCAACCGCGTGGCGCGAGGATACTACCTGGAAGCCCTGCGCATGCTCGGTGAGGGCGTCGCCGATGTGGAAACAATCGACGGGGCGATGAGAACGTTGGGCGGTTTTCGCATGGGTCCGTTTCAGCTCATGGATCTCGTCGGGCTTGACATCAATTACGCCGTCTCGTCTTCGGTCTACGAGCAATCCGGGAGACCTGCCCGCCTCGTCCCGCACGAAATCCAGCGATCCCTCGTCGACAAGGGACTCACCGGGCGCAAAGCGGGGCGCGGTTTCTATCGCTACGACGTCGATCCGCCCGAAGTCGATCTGCTTCGCGACGAACGACCGCTGAAAGTGTCCTGCGATCTGACCGCTGTGGTTGACCGCTTCGCCCAATCCGCGGCGCTGCACGGCGGTGCCACGCTCGACGGCCGCAATTTTCGCGAGCGATACGTATTCGCCCGCATACTGGCAGCCATCATGAACGAAGCGAGCATGACGCTGGCGGACGGCGTCGCGACGGGCTCCGACATCGATACGGCCATGCGGCACGGGACCAACTACCCGAAAGGCCCGCTCGAATGGGCGGACGGGGTCGGACTCGAAATCGTCGGCGACCTCCTCCGGGCGCTGGACGAGATCTCAGCGGATGGTCGCTTCCGGCCCGCGAGACGATTCGGCGGCTGAGCCGCGCGTGTGTCACGGTTGCGGGTGGTTCATCGCGCGCCCGGTCCACAGTGGCACGATCGCCTGACGAAAACGAATGATGTCCTGTCCGGACACACTGCCGTCACGATCGATGTCGCCGAACATTCGCGCCGAGAGACATTCCGGCGTGACAGCGCCAGTGGCCAGACGGCGCAAACTCGACAGATCGAGAGGCTGGACGACACCGTTCTGATCCACATCCCCCGGCAGGAAACCGATGTCGACACGATCCGGTTCCAGTGCTCCGGGTCCCTGGTTGCCCGCGCTCGCAATGACGTTCCCGCACGCGTCCTCGACGCTCGCCACGATCGTGGTCCATTCCTGACGCGTGATGATTCGCTCAAACTCCACACGCGCCCGCGTCGCGTCATTCTGATCACGCACGATCGCGGCGACGACGTTCGACTCCGCCTCACCGGTTTCGGCCAACCCGAAGGAAGCCGCCGTGAGAACCCCGGGGATGCTCCCGCCGACGGTGCTTCCCACATCAAAAACCGGCTCAGTGAACACCAGCGTGATCGCCCGAAGTCCGAGTTGGGGGGTCTGCCCGTCGAATGACGAGCGTCTGGGGTCGATGTATCCGCTCCCCATGACGACCAGTCCAAACGGGAAGGCCTCGTCCGCGCCGCCGGCGCACATGCGCGCGTGGTCGATCTGCGGCGGTGTGACATCAAACGCGCATTCACACTCATCGAGAACACCGCTCGAGTCACTGTCCTCCGAGGCACCCGACGCCAGGTCGCAGTCGTCGGGGACCAAGTTCCCGTTGCAATCCGCCAGGGCGCCGTCCGCGATTTCCACGTGGTCGGCGACGCCGTTGCCGTCGCAGTCGGCCGGCGACTCATCCACTCCCATGTCCACGCGTCCACCTAAGACGCGCGGCTCTCCGTCGGCGTCCACGCCCGAACCGTCCGCCGCAATCACCGGATCGCCCGCGTCGATACCCGGTGCGCCCGGCAGGAGATGGTAGTCGTTGTCCTCGAAAGTCTCCGGCAGTCCGTCCGCACCGACCGGGTCGACGAAGCTCGGGGGCGCGACGATCGCACCGGCTCCCCAGATGACCTCGCCGAACAGCACGTGCGCATCAGCGGTGCCGCCCTCGACATCACTGTATGCAACGTTGACCGCGGATCCCACGACGTGAAGTGTCCGCCCCTGCGGAGCGAAATTGTCCCACAGAATACTGCTCGAAATCAACGGCCTGCTGAAACCCCAGAACGACGTGCCACCGCCGGCGCCGCTCGCCACGTTGCCCACCACGCAGCAGTTGCGAATCACCGCATCGCTTTCCCACGCGTACATTCCACCGCCGAATCCCGCGACCGTGTTGCCCGCGATCAAGCACGTGTCCAGAATCACCGGCGCCTCGAAGAGATACACGCCGCCGCCGTCGCCGAACACCACGCCGGCGGTCGATGAATTGCCCGCGATGACGCAGTTCTCGATGACGGCCGACCCGAGTGCGCAGGTGACGCCGCCGCCGAAAAAGGTGCCGCTGTTGTTCGTGATCACACACTGGCTGATGAGCGGGCTGCTACGCTCGCAGTTGATCCCCCCACCAAAGTCGAACGCCGTATTCTGTGTAATGACACAGTTCCGAACCGTCGGACTGCTCTCGATGCAGGCGATACCGCCCCCGACCGAGGCGGCGCCCCGCGTGATCGAAAAGCCGTCCACCACGGCGCCGCGTCCCTCGCCGCTGTGAAACACGAACGCCCGTCCGTTGTTCTGACAGTCGATCACGCAGCCGTCCGAACTCTTTTCGCAACGTACCGTCAACACCTTGCCGCCGAAATCGAGGTTCTTGTTGCTCGCGCCGGTGTAGGTGCCGTCGGCGACCAGGACCGTGTCACCGTCGGCCGCCGCGTCGATGGCGTCTTGAATCGTGTCGTACTCCACGGGCACGCGCAGCACGCGCAGGCACTCGTCCGGAACCCAATTGCCGTCGCTGTCCGCACTCACCCCGTAGACGATGTCGCAAACATCGGACACCCCATTCGCGTTGCAGTCGAACTGACAGTCGTCCGGCACACCATCGGCGTCGCAATCCGCGCTGGCGCCGGCGACGATGTCGCATTCGTCGGGTGACCCGTTCGCGTTGCAATCGACGCTCAGCTCTTCGCCCAGTTCACACTCGTCCGGCACATCGGTGTCGTTGCAATCGCGGCTCGTTCCATTGGTGATGTCGCAGTCGTCCGGAATCGTATTCTCGTTACAGTCAACCTCGCACTCGTCGGGCGTCGCGTTGGCGTTGCAATCGGGGCTGGTTTCGGACGCCAGATCGCATTCGTCGGGAGAGGCGTTCAGGTTGCAATCCGAGCTCAATCCCAGTGCGATGTCACACTCATCCGCGAGCGAACTCGTGTTGCAGTCTTCGCATTCATCCGGAACTCCGTTACGATTGCAGTCCTTGCTGCGCGCACCGGCGACGTCGCAAGCGTCGTTTTCGCCGTTCGCGTTGCAATCGATGAGCGGGTCACACTGCGTGCCATCGGGCACTCCGTCACTATTGCAGTCTGTGGCGAGACCGTCAGCGATATCGCAACTGTCCGCAGTCCCGTTCTTGTTGCAGTCCGGCTCACATTGGTCAAGAACGCCGTTCGCCGTGCAGTCGGTTGCCTCACCCGCGGCCAACTCGTCTTCATCGGGCACACCGTTGGCATTGCAGTCCCGCAGAAGCCGGGGCGACGCGCAGAGCGAGAAGACCTGCGGTCCGACCGGAACGTCGGTGCCCACGACGCTCACCCGCCACAACCCCGAAAGCGGGATTTCGACAAACACTTGCTCGATGTTGTTGATATCGTCCGCCCGATTGCGAACCGCGGCGACAGTGGGATCTTCCGGATCGAGCGTCCACGGATGGTGACGCACGCCTTCGGGGTCGCGGACCACCAAGTCCAGGTCGTTCACCAGCGCCGCGGTGACGTTCGGCGTCGCGGGAACATCGTCCCACGCCAGCGTTATCCTTAGCGGACCATCGCCAGCTTCGACGCGAACCAAGAACGCGGCGTCGGCCGCGTGCTCCACCCGCTCTTCGAGAAACGAGCCGCCGCGAAGGAAATCAATCGCCCGGCGTATCCGCACCGAGCCGTAACCCGTCTGGTAGTCCGGCCCCGCGTTACCGACGTCCTCGGCGTTGTGCGCAAAGAGTGCCTTGAGCGTGCTGTTTCGCGGATCGGCGCGACCCGGAAACTGCGCGCGATAGTCTTCCAGCAGCAGGGCGGCCAAGCCCGTGACCGTTGGCGTCGCCATCGACGTGCCGCAGAGCGCGTCGTACCCGAACCCGTCACCGTCGACGTCATCACAGCACGCGTCGTCAGGTCCGACCTCGGAACAGGGTGGCCGCGCCGCACTGACGAAGCAGCAGGACGTCACGCCATTGTCCGCGTCGCTCTGGCAACCCGGCGCCGAGATGTCCGGTTTCAGGCGGCCGTCATCGCACGGTCCCCAACTCGTAAACGATGTCACACTGTCATCGTTGGAATTGAGCGCACCGACGCTGATCTGGTTCTTGGCGCATGCCGGGGGCGCGGTCGAGTGATATCCCTCGGGCGTATGCACGCCCTGATTCAGGCAGCGGCCGCAACTGCGCTCGTTGCCGTTGGCCCAGACGACGCGAAAGGGAGCCCCCAGCGCACCGCTCACGATCGAGTCGATCACCTGCGCGGTCACGCCGTAGTCGCCGGTGATGTTGCAGTCGAACCCGTTGCGGCACGTGTTGGTTCCAATAGAGTTATTCGACAAGTCCGCACCGAACACATGGATGGCGTGGCCGTAATTCAACTCGATGTCGCCGGGATCCTGATACAAAAAGACCAGGTCCGGATCGGACCGATGGAAGCCGTACGATTCCATCCGCACGCCGGGCGCCATGCCGCGGTACAAGCCGCCCGAGGCATTTCCGCCACCACCGATCGTCCCGGACACGTGCGTCGCGTGATTCGAGAGGGCATCCACCTCGCGCGGAGTAAGCCGCCCGCCGAAGTCCGGGTGCATCTCGGCTGCAAGCCCGCCATCGTAAACCAGCACGGTAACGCCCGCACCGCTTAGCCCGTAGGGGGCGCCCTGCACTTCTTCCGCTTCCGTGATCGCGCGGTTGCTGTCGTTCACCTCCGTGAACGCCGGCAGCGGCGGCTCGACCCACTGAACGGCGTCATCGGCCGCCAGCGGCTGCACATTGCCCCGAGGAAGCTCGACGACCAGTCCGTTCACCGTACGCAGCAACGAACGAACAGTGCCGCCATACCCGCGTACGATCGCGACGCCTTCCGTGTCGATCGGCACGTCTCCATGGAACAAGACGCAAACCGCCACGTGTGCCCGCCCGTGACCGCGAGGGACGACAGCCCAGTCAGGAACCGCGCCGGCCGCGAGCTGCGGATGCAGTTTCCACTCCGTTCGGATCGAATGAACGCCGCGCAACATGCCGGACCGCATCAGCGACGCTGTGTTGAGTTTCCCCGTAACGAGCGCCGCGAAGTAGGCGTGATCGCCAAGGTAGCTGAGTAGCTCGAGACCGGCAGCGGCCAGTTCTCGCCGTCCCGTTCGATCGGCCGTCACCGCGAGCCGCAACGCAACGTGTCTCGCTTCATCGCGCGCCGCCAGCCTCAGGAGCGACGCGCGCAACGCGCGAGCGTCCTGCGAGCCGGAGACATCGGCACCCGTACGCCACCGAACCTTGACCGGCGTGTCGGCCGTCAGGCTAATCCCGGAGGCGAAGAGCACCAGGACGGCGTAGAGCGGAACTTGACGGGCGTAAGCCATGTGGTTCTCCGTTGCGCAATGCGTGTCTATCTGCCGGCACCGCGTGGAGTCATCGCGATTCAACCCCGGTCAATCCTACCGCGCGCGAGCACGCAACGGTAGTTCCGGACTCGAAGTGACCCGGCGCGGCGGCGTTGCGCGCTCGCGACGATCGCTGAGCAGCGTCCACACGCCCCATAAACAGGACCCTCCGACCGGCCAAACGCCGCACCACGCCGGGTCAATCCCTCATACCGCCTCGACCGCGCCCGATCGCAATGATGATCCCGCAACCTGCCGAAGTACTATAGATCGTGCGCGTGGCGCGCGTTCTCGCCCTCAGGCATCGGGAACGACCATCATGAAACCCACCACCGCAACCGGGATCACAATCGAGGTTGACGACGACCATCTCAGCGCGTTTCTGAAACTCGACCCAGCACACGAGTTGCCTGAGCTCACGGCCGACGCGCTCCTCAACGCCTTGCGCGAGACGAAGGTCGACATTACTCCCCATGTGCGTACACGAGTCGAGAAGATCTGCGAGGGGCACGCGACCGGCACCCTGAAGGACGCCCAGGTGCTCATCGCCCAAGGGCGCGATCCGCAGCCACCCACCGATGCGCGATTCGAACTCGCCGAGACGCTCCCCCGCGAGTCGAACACTCCGCCCGAGGAGCCCGCCGAGACTGAGGCCGACGACGAGGTACCCGTCGACTACTATTCCCAGTGTCGGCTCATCACCGCCGACGAGGGGGAAATCGTCGGCAAGATCATCCCAGTAGTCCAGGGCATTGCCGGTGTCGACGTGTTCGGAAACCCCATACCCGTCACCTCGACTCCGCGCGAAGTCGAGCTGGCCGACGGCGTCCGCCTGGATGAGGACGATGTGACCATCCGCGCGACCACAACCGGCGTCGTCCGGAGTAAAGACAACCGAGTGGGCGTCGTCGACGTCGCGAAGATCAACGGCGACGTTGACTTCGAGTCCGGCAGCATCGACGTCGAATGCGACGTCATCGTCAAAGGGACGGTGCGCGATCTCTTCCACGTCAAGACCACGAAGTCACTGTCTGTCGGCGGCGCCATCGAAAACTGCCAGATTGAAGTCGGCGGCGACGTGGGCGTACAGGGTGGAATCGCCGGCAGAGAGACCGGCAAGGTGACCGCGGGCGGCGCCATCGTCTGCAAGTTCTGCGAGTCGTCCACCCTCGACGCTCAGGGCGACATCACGATCACCAACGAGACCATCAACGCCAACCTCCGCACCATGTCCCAACTCGAGGTCCCGCGCGGGGCCATCATCGGAGGAACAGCCTACGCACGCGGCGGCGCCGAAGTCAGAGTGATCGGGTCAGACGCCGACGTCCCCACAAGAGTCACCATTGGCCTCGATCCGATCGTTCTCGCCAAAGCCGCCCGAATCGGCCGGGAGATTGAGAAGCGAAAACAGTCCGCCGAGAAGATCCGAACCGCCGTCGGACCGCTCATGGCCAACCTCAAGAGGCTCGCGCCCGATCAGAAAGAGCGTGCCACCGAACTCATGTTCCAAGCGGACACCATAGAAGCGGACTCCGCCGAACTCGATGCTCAAAAAACGCAGTCCATCACCGATGGCTCCTGGCACGCAGAACCCATCCTGCTGGTATTGGACTGCATCCACCCGGGCACGACCCTGATCTTCGAGGACTTCGAGTACATCGTGCAGCGAGAGATCATCCGCGGACCCGTCAAGATCTTCAAACGGCGTGCCGGCGACGGCCTGCCGTCCGGGCTCGTTTCGGTCAACCAGGTTTCCGGATCGCGCAGGGAGCTGCCCTGCAGAGCGTACGAAGCGGAGTTGCCCGACGAGAATGAAAGCGACGAAGTCTCCAACGCGCCGAAGTCGGGTGCGTGACACTTTCGGCGGGTGCCACTGGCAGCTTGTCTGCCAGTGCGTACGCCCCACGCGCCCGCCTGTGTGACCACACTGGCGGGCAAGCCGCCCGTGGCACCCGGAATCGAATGCCGCCGAAAGTGTCATGCACCCGCCGAAGTCCCCCTGATCACCCTGGACGCGAACGCCTCACTCGCCGATAATACGGATGAATCACCGGCGCTGCGGCCGGAATCGTTCGGGCAGGATGAATCAAAACACCATCAAAGGAACCCACCCATGGTCACCGTCGGCATGAATTACGAAGTCATTGAAGGCAAGCAGCACCAGTTCGAAGCCATGTTTGCCAAGGTCCTCACCGTCATGAACGAGATGGAAGGGCACACCGATTCGCATCTATACGTCGACGTTGCCAACGCCGGCTCCTACCTCATCGTCTCCCAGTGGGACAGCGAGAAAGCTTACGACAACTTCATCGCATCAGACCGATTCAAGAGCGTCGTCACTTGGGGCAAAGAGCAGATTCTCGCCGGCCGCCCAAAGCACGAGGTTTACGGCCGATCGGAATCCGCCGGCCAATCCTGTCCCGCTCACTGAGCGGCAGGCCGCGACAACGCCCGGTAACATCGAGGCGCGCCCCGGCAGCGATCACGGACACCCCGTGTGCAAATGTCGCCCGGGTGAAACACCGATGAAAGTCGGGGTTACCGTTTACCGGAGTCTGCTGTGCCGAACCCAGTATTCGAGCGAATCAGGGCTTTGGAGAGCCTGCCTTCGCCCTCTCGGGCGGCCATGGAGGTTTTGCGCCTCGCCGACGATCCAAACGCCAGCCTCGCGGAGATCGCCAGGGCTTTCGAAGCAGATCCCGCCGGCGCGGCACATCTCCTGAAAGTAGTCAACTCCTCCGCGTCCGGACTGTCGCGCAGGATCGCGTCGCTCCAGCAGGCCATCGGGCTCCTGGGCATGCAGGCGGTGAAGGCGATCGCCCTGAGCTTCTCGGTCATGAACGAGAAGCCGCCGCAGTGTGTGGAGTTCGACCACGAACGATTCTGCTCGGAGTCGGTAGCGCGCGCCGTGGCGGCCCGTGCCATTGTGATGCACGTGCGAGGCTTCGCCCCCGATGAGGCCTTCGGATTCGGACTGCTCTCGAAGGTGGGGCGCCTCGCGCTCGCGGCCGTGTTTTCCGAACCCTACGCACACGTGCTGCGCGACGCGAAAGGAAGCGATTCCCGAACGCTGTGCAAACTCGAAGCGTCCACATTCGAGATCGACCATAACGAAGTCGGCGCCGAACTGCTGCGCAGCTGGAAACTGCCCGTCTTCTACTGCGATACCGTACGCTATCAGGACGACTGCGACAACGGGCATCTCGAGCCCGGCTCGCGCCCCCACAAGCTCGCACGAATCCTCCACTGGACGGAATCGGTGTGGTCATCGTTCCTCTGGCCGGAAGCTGAGCAGCCCTCGACCGACGCGCTCGTCGAAGCGACTGTGGAGCTTGGCCTCTCGTCCACCGTCGCGCGCGAAACACTGGACGCAATCGCCGGAGAATGGAACACCCTCGGTGCGGTCCTGTCCGTCAAGACACGCGACGTCCCCAAGCTCACCGAAGCGGTCTCTCCCGTGAACTAGCCGTACAGCGTAAAGTGGTCAGAACCGCGCCCGTCAGGAAGCGGCTTGGCGCGCGTGGGTTGGTCTTGCGCTGCGAGGCCGCTCCTTGACGGTCGCGGTTCTGATCGGTGGGTTCGTCTTGCGCCGGGGCGTGGGGACGCGGCCGCGCCGAAACGACTCCCGACCCCGTATTGGCCGCGTGCGGTGTGCCAGCTGGATGGCATTGTTCCGAGCCCCGACCGTAAGGGAGGGGACGCACGGCGACACCCAAACGACCGCTCCCCTGTCTGCAGTTTGTAGGCTCTTGGTTTGAAGCTAGGCTCCCTCGCGGGTCCTTGGCGGTTGCGGCTCACAGGGCAGCGGTCAGAACCGCGCCTTTCAGGAAGCGGCTTGGCGCGCGTGGGGTTGGTCTTGCGCTTCGAGGCCGCTCCTTGACCGTCGCGGTTCTGATCGGTGGGTTCGTTTTGCGTCTGGGCGTGGGGACGCGGCCGCGCCGAAACGACTCCCGACCCCGTATTGGACGCGCCCCTGTCTGCAGATTGTCGGCTTTTGGTTTGAAGCTAGTGCACCGTCAATCCTCAATTGACGGGTTGTGTCGCACGGCGCGCCAGTGGTTTTCCGTCCCGTTTAGCGGCGACCCGCAGGGGAGCGCTCCCCTGCGGGTCGCCGCCAAACGGGTTGCGCGACGCAACCCGTCATTCGAGGCGTGACAAAACACTAGGCTCCTCCGTGCCCATCCGAAGGCGGACACGCGCACGATGCGCCTCGTACTGATCGCGACCGACCAAACGGCCCTTGTCGGAATTCTCGCAACACAACGCAGCGTGCAAGCAACCCGCACAGGCCACGCAGTCTCCGTATCGGCTTCGCTCGGCGGTGCCCCACTTTTTTTTGTCTTGACCGGTGCTCAAGAACACCAATGTCTGACCGGCGGGACATCGGAATACGTCCCGGGATTCATCGTAGCTTGAGAGTACCGCGTTTCACGGGCCTGATGTCACGCGACAAGTCGGGTTCCCTCGCTTCTGGATAGGTCTACCCCAACGTTGCATAAATCCGATCGGTTTGCGTCAGGCCGCGGGGCGTAGGCGGGTGAGGATGCTGAGGAGTTTCTCTTTCACCGTGCTGCCTCCGCTGATGGTCAGCGTGAATTCGCCGCTTGGGTGCGTCAAACGGCCGGCGCGCTGCAATAACGTCTTACGCACCGTGTCCACTCGCTCGAATACCCACAAGGCGGCGCGGTTGTCCGTCGTGCCGCGGGAGCGGTCCGCAGTCCGCATCTGCAATTCGCGAATGAGATTGTGCGCGAACAGTCCGGCCAGCAGGTACATCTGATTGCCCCGGCATCGACGCACCGGCACATGCCCCATGGCGCAATGCGTCTTCAGTTCGCCGAAGATCCCCTCCTGCGATCCGCGACCCTCGTGGAACCGAAAGACCGTTCCGACCCCGACACACTTGTTGGTAATGATCACTTTGAAGTCGAACCCCTGCTCGTGCGGCACGAACAGGTCCAACTGCACCGGACCCTTGCGCTGCCGCGCCACGCGCGTGCGGATGAAGACGAACCGATAGACCTGAGTCCACGACTTCGGCCGCCAGGTCTCTTCAAAGAATGGTTCCCCCACAGAATCTGTGGATGGAAAACAGGTCCAGGGGCTCCGCCCCCGCCCCCGAGATTTTTTGAGGCATGGCTCCGATGTCCAAAGGGGGGAGAAGAGAGCCCCGCAGCCGCGTGGGTGCGGGGCAGGCGTCTTCGGCGCATCGTCGGCTTGGTTATCCCTCGCCGGGTTGCGTCCCCCGCAGAGCCCGACTCCGTTTCACCAAGCAACATGATCTTAACCAACGTGGACGAGTTCGACAGGACGAATAGTGAGCACCGCCCAAGGATCCGCTAGATTGGTTTTTTGCAACAAGAACCAATTGCCGGAGGCCTCAAGCGGTGCAAGTCAAGACTGTCCTCAATCGCGTCCACCGTTTCTTTCCGGTGAGCGTGCATGAAGCGATTTGACCGGGCCGGTATCGTCGTCCGCAGACCGATGGTGGTCTGGAGGACGGCTGATGCGATCCAAAGGCAGAGACGCGGAACCCGCACGGTTTGCGGCGGTTCGGCAGCGTTTTGA
>JAJDDR010000472.1 GCA_029260255.1 Phycisphaerae bacterium | reverse complement strand
GAAGAAAGAGACCCAAATCATTCGGGCGCAGGTAGTTGAGAGCGTCAAACCCTGAGACCACGAAGTCGTACTGGTGTACCAGGGATGGAAGGCGTGCCAGATCGCCACAGATGACCTCGTCGGACCAACCCATTGCCTGCTCAAGCATTCCTAGGCTCTGATCGCATGAAGCAACTACGAAGTTTCCGGCCGACTTCAATAACCGGGCCCCGATCCCGGTTCCTGCGCCGGCATCGAAGACAAGGCCTTTTCCACGCGGTTGCCTGGCGAGCTCTTTGACGATTCCCTTCGTCCAGGTGTCGCGCGCCAGAGCGCCCTGGAACATATCATATTGATTTGCGAAAGCTCGGTAGATATCCACAAGTGGACTCCGGTAGAATTGGCCCGCGCAAAACGGCAACTCTTCCGTCAACGAGTATGCATAGCAGGTCGAAGCCACACATTGTAGCCTCATTTCGGGCACAGTGACGACGCAAGCGACATTCGGGCGATGCCGTAGCCGATCGTCTCGTGCTTGGCTGGACAAAGCTAAGCGAACTTGCGGAAAATCGCCAGAGCGAACCAGCCAGTGTCTCGACAATCTTGACGCACCCACGCGAGGGCATGGGGGTTTGCATCCCCCGGCCCAGGCGTACGGCGAAAAACGAAGCTCAAACCTCCGGGAGCCCGTCCGCAGGCCCCGCCAACGGCACACCCTATCGGCCGCCGCCGGCTCGCTTCGCTCGGCTGGGCGAGCGACGACCGACAGGGTCCCGAGCCGCAGGCGGTCAGCGGAGTCTTATTGTTGAACTGCGTTTCGCGTCTCGTTTGCTTTGAGATTTCCGCAACGGCGGCTCACGGTTTTTTCGAAGTCCGGCCGAGCCTTGAGGTTGGGCAGCTGGCCGAACACCCTGTCAGGAGCGAAATCGAGATTCTGCCGGTTGCCAAACCTCGCCGATCCGTGGCATGCTCGGGGGATGGACACCTCGGGTATGAACGCTGACGCTGAAGAGGAGCAAATTGCCTTCCGCGCTGCCCTGGCGGAGAACGTTGAGTCGGTCATCGATTCGCTGGAAGCCATCCGCAATGAGCTGGCCGTGTCCGGTGACGTCGAGCTGGCGAGCTTCTTCGAACACGTCGCGGCGGTCGTGCGGCTTTTCGTTTCAACTCGTGCGGTGGGCCAGGCGACTTTTCCGACCAGACTCATGATCAATCCGTCGAGCGGCTTGTTTGGTGTGGATATCGGTTGGCGTTGACGATCATCGCTCGCGAGTCGCCGAAGAATCGCACGTGCACGATCCTCATCCGCTTGCGACAAGAAACGCCAAAGCCCTTGACGAACCACAGTCGCAAACAAACCACACGGATTGCGAGTCGCCACACGCAACGCATGCTGGGCGGCCGCGAAGAACTGCAGCTTGGCGGCAGAACACTCGGCGAGCATGCCGGCTCCTACCGCTTGCCGAAACCGCGACATCAGCCGGTCGGGATCCCGCAGCTCGTTCATCGACAATGACCGGAGCGCGTTCGGTCGACCTGTTTCACGATACGATTGATGCGCTGCAGGCACCACCGCCGGTTCTTGGTTCATAGGATCCGTAAGGAGTTCTTGTTTCTTCATAGCGGGTGGCGATCCGGTGCCATTCGCGGTCTGCCGGGGTGGCGATTTGATGCCGACGCAGCGCCACTGCGTGTTCACCCGTACGACGGGGCCATATCGCCGCGCCCACCGGTCATTCGCTGGCTCCTTTTCGACCCAGCCGAGCGGCACGACGGTCGCTGCAGCGCGTTTCACCGTCCGAACATGAAGCCCAAACAGCTCTGCGACGAAGCGTATCGAGCAGCGGCCGCGTGACTTGTACTCTCCGCCGGCGCGCACGTGACAACAGCGTATCGTGACGCCCAACATGTATGCCGCGACGGCGGTCGACCCCTTGGAGGCAAGGTAGCACAACACTCGACGCGGCACAGGTATGGTGCCGCGACGTAAGGCACGGCCGGCCATGGCACCGGCTTGCCGGCCGAGCTCCAAATGCTCTTCGAATTGAACCAGTCCAGCTTCCTGGCGGAGAAGTCCGACTCGTTCGAGTTGAGCAAGAGCGGCACGCGCCTGGGAGGCGCGCGCACAGCGGACCAGCAACTGAAGCTCGGCGACGATGGTATCCCGCCATAGGCCCACACCGCGCTTGTCGCGCTGGAGTGTTGCGACCTTGCGGCGCTCAGCGACCTCATGAAGCGCAAGAAACACGCGGAAGGCGAGCCACGATACTCTCTGCGATTTGTACGCCCACCACGCGACGCATAGGTGATTGATGGGCAATAACCGATACCCGCCCTCCGGTTTTGTTGCCGGTGTCATGCGCTTCCCTCCTGAGGTGTGTCGCCTTTGCGGCACTCACGAGGAACGCGACGGGCGCCGATTCTTGTTGACGCAGAGAACAGGTGTGCTACGGTGAGGTTGCGGCTTTTGGCCGCATGCAAACTACCCATTCCTGCGGCAGGTTCAGGGCGCTGTCACGCTTCGTCCTGGCCTGTCCCGGGGACATCCCTCCTAAGTTTTCCCCCACGGCGTGTTGTTAAACCAAACGTCTCCACCATACGATGCTGGCAGAAACGCGCAAGTGTTTTTTTGCGTACAGGCTTGCATGCATGCGCGCCTGCCAACAAAGAGGCTTGCGCTCTTGCTCGTCTCGTGTCATGGTCTGGACATGATCATCGCGATTGTGAATCAGAAGGGAGGCGTCGGGAAGACGACGATTGCTGCGCACCTGGCCATGTGGCTCGCCGAGCGCGGGGGGAGGATTGCCCTCATTGATACCGACGAGCAGCAGACGGCATCGCGATGGCTTTCGGAAGCCGACCAGCACGTTAGGGTCATCACGGAACATCGGGCCGATGCACTTATAGAATGTGGACCCGGGTTGTCAGAGACCTTTGATTTTGTAATTGCTGACGGCCCGGCCAATCTGGCTGAGTCTACCCGCGCGTTGTTGCTGGTAGCAGACCTGGCCGTCATTCCGTGTGGCGCCACCATGCCCGAATTGGAGTCGACGAGCGCGACCGTTCGGATGCTGCGAAACGCCCAGGCGGTTCGGCGAAGTGACCTGCCAACGGCGCTACTCGTGTTGAGTCGCATGAAGCCCACTCGCTACCGGCTCACACGCGACGCGATGGAGGCCGCTCACGCACTTGGGATTCCGGTCGCCCGGCACTCGATACCCGCGAGAGAGGCCATCGCGGATGCTCCGGGCCAGCGGACAGCCGTCTGGCACTTAGGACTGCATGCACGTGACGCGGCCGATGCACTTGCAATGTTACTGGAGGAGATAGAGACCTATGCCCAAGAATCGACGAAACGCATTGGCGACCCTCACGGCGGAGCAGGAAGCCTTCCTGCGTCCGGAGCCAAAGCTGCGTGACGTGCCGGCGCTGAGTGTAAGCCGGTCGCGCGAGCCACAAGAAAGAGTCGATGTTGCAGTGACCAAGGAAGCGAATACGGCGTCAACGAACCGGGCTCGGCCGCTACGCTCTGTGACGCTCCGACTGACTCCCGACGTCGCCGAGCACCTTCGCCGCGCGTCCATCAAGCGCAGCCTGGATTACGAGGAGCCGTTTACGCAGCAGGCGATTACCGAGCATGCCCTGCGCGTCTGGCTCGCTTCTCACGCCTATCAAGATTAGCGACTCCAACGGCGTCGCCGGGCGTTCCCCTCAATAGTCCGCCGCCCCCAGCCCACGGGCTCGCGTAGCTCACCCTCGCCCCTTTTTGGACAGCGGAACCGCCGTCTTTCCCCTCCTCCCGCAAAAGAAGCCCGCCAGACTCCCCGTCCACCCCGCGCCTCCGCCCCTTCGAGTCTGTCATGCTTCTTTCGCCTGGCTCCTCCCCGCCCCGACGACGGTCCCGCTGCTGTTCTTTTCTGAAAGCCTGCCATTTGTTTGCGAAGGGTTCGCAAACAAACAAATGGCAGCCTTTCAATGCGGGGTTCCGCGTTGAGAAGCGTAGCCCGAAACGCCTCGGCGGGTGCGCACGCCGGCCGGGCCAAAACCAAACGGAGGAAATATGGACCTTGTTTGCACGAGATGCGGTGAGCCCTGGGACGTTGACTATGTGTTGCACGAGGAGCCGGAAGGCTTTGCGCGGCGAGGCGGTCGAATCGACCGCTGCCCGGTGTGCCCCAAAGTCAAGCCGGAACATTCGCGGGAAGAGCGGGAGCGACTCGACGCCATCCGGGAGCTGGCGAACTTGCTCGGCGGCGACGTGGACGGCTTCGCCGCAACGCTCGAAGACTTTGGTTTGCTGTAGGACGCTTGCGCCGGTCGCGGAAGTGGCCGGCTTTGAAATAGGAGGAAAGAAGCCATGAGAAAACCCAACATCAAAATGAAAGACGAAACGCCGAAAGGCCCGTTCGTGGACGTGATGGAATGCCCGATGTGCGGCCGGTTTTGTGAATCGGTGGACATCAATTGCAAGCGTTGGCGCTATTGCCACAAGGACCGCATCCGCTGGTGCATCGGCGACAACCGGGAGCTCGGCGGCGGTTCGGACATGTCTGCCGAGCAATGGCACGCCATCACGGACCAGGTTTACCGGTACCCGGTCGTCGAAGTGACGGAGTCCGGCGAACTGAAAAACAGGGCCGGTACCGAGACATCCGACGCGAAGCCTGAATCTGAATCAAACGAAGAGGAAGACGCGGCCAAGCTGCTCACAGCCGCAATCCGCGAGCGCCTGCCAAAGCTCTACGCTACGGAGCACGACAAGGACCCGGTGGTTCAGGTCAAGTTCTTCAGCCCCTGGATGAATTGGACCTGGTACGTCACCGAGTTCGACGGTGCGGATATCTTCTTTGGCCTGGTCGAGGGATTCGCAACGGAGTGGGGTTACTTCAGCCTGTCCGAGATTCAAGCCGGGCGTGGTCCGTTTGGCGTGCCGGTGGTTGAGCGTGACCTGCACTTTCGGCCGGCGCCAATCAGCGAAGTGACGAACGGCAAACATCGCAAGTAATGATGAACACGACCGCCGGCGGGAATCGCCGGCGGCGTCAACCGGAGGGAAAGAGAGATGAAAACTGCAAACCAACACGATGAGCCAACCCGAGCCAGCGACGGACCGGACGCCCGAGGCGAGCCCTGGCGCTGCCCGCTGTGCGGCGACCGGGTGCGGCTCATGTACATCGACGGGTGCCGGTGGGTGTATTGTGACCCGGACCAAATCCGCTGGCGTGTGCCCCTGAAACGCACCGCGGACAGCGAAAAAGCTGAAGTGGAACGTCGGCGGGCCGTTACTCAGCACGTCACCCGGTTTGAAATCGTCGACGTCGCGGTGCGCGACGATTCGATAGACGTGCCCGACACCGACCCCGGACCGAGCAGAACCGACCGGTGCTGGCGGCAGATCACCCGTGGTCACGTGTTCTTGCCGGAGGAGGCGCGGCAGCGCCTACCAAAGCTCTACTCGACGGAGACCGTCAAAGACGCGGTGGTTCAGGTCAAGTTTCTCTCACCTTGGAACGGCTGGGCCTGGTACGTGACCGAGTTCGATGGTGACGATGTTTTCTTTGGCTTGGTGGACGGGTTCTTCCCGGAATGGGGTTACTTCCGGTTGTCGGAGCTCGAAGCGGCGACGCACGGGTCTGACGCGCCGGCCGTCGAGCGTGACGTGCACTTCAAACCGGCTCCCGTGAGCAAGCTGACGCTTCGCTCCCACGGACGCGACTAACAACTTTGCCCGCCGGCGCCCAATCGCCGGCGGACGTTTTAGGAGGACGACACGATGATGACATCTGCAATTCAAACGCTGACCGAATACCTGCAAGACCTCACGAAAGGCGAGCCGGCCACCAGGCCGGCACCCGGCGAGACCTGGAAACGGACGATGAGGCGAATCGCCGTGTTCGGCGAAACCGCCGAAGTCGATGAGCAGACCTACTGGCATTTCCTGGAGGTGCTGCCGCCGCAGTGGATGGATGGCGACACCTTCACCTTTTGTTTTGCCGAGGGGATGGAGCCGCTTCGATTGTTCTGGCGAAGGGGTGAGCGGTATTTCTGCCGGCGGCTGACCTGGGAGGAAACGCACGCATTTTGCGACCTGGCCGGACTTCGACGCGATTACTACTTCTACTAATCAGCAAGTGACCAACACGCCCGGCACGGCGTGCCGGCCTTAACCACCTTGGAGGAGAAATGAACCATGCAAAACCACTCGCCGACAACGGCACACTGAAGGAGAGGGCGTCAGCGATGACGTCCATCGTATCGTATCCCAAGCGCTGCTCGCTGTGGGGCGACAGCAGCTTTCGAGGCAACTGCGACGGCCGGCTTTTCCTGGGTCTCGTTCTGAAGTATCGACCGGAGCTTGTCGCCGACCCGATGATGGGCTCGGGAACGACGCGGGACGTCATCGCCTGGCTGAATCGGACCGAAGGGACACGCATCCAGTACTGGGGCGGCGACCTGAGCGGTGGATTCAACCTGCACGCCCACGAGCTACCGGGCCGATTCAACTTCATCTGGCTGCACCCGCCGTACTGGAACATCATCCGCTACAGCGACGACCCGGCGGACCTGAGCGCCTGCGACGACTACGGGCACTTCGTCGAGCGTTTGCGCGTGTGCCTGAAACGCTGTTACGGCGCCCTGACCCCGGGCGGCCGCTTGGCCGTGCTGGTCGGCGACGTGCGCCGGCGGGGGAGTTACAAACCAATCGTCCGCGACGTGATGAACATGGAAGGCGAGCTCGGCCGGCTGCGTTCCGT
Organism: Phycisphaerae bacterium; assembly: GCA_029260255.1. GTDB lineage: Bacteria > Planctomycetota > Phycisphaerae > UBA1845 > UBA1845 > OFTM285. The sequence continues at coordinate 1,494 of JAJDDR010000472.1, read as the reverse complement.
CATCATCAAGGCCCAGCACAACTGCCGGTCCGACCGAATCGCCTATTCTCGGATGGAGGATGTCCCCATCCAGCATGAGTATTGCGTGGTGTTCCAGCGAGACCGGTAGCGGCATCGGGGCCGGTGAAATCCCGCTCGCCGGCCGCGCCCGTTTTCCGAGCGATTTGCTCGGGATTCGCCGGAAGCGGTGCTCGCACCCACCCGGCCGCCGCTCCGCCACCCCGCTCGCCCTTGTCTTTTTGGTGGCCATCCCGCCCCAGCCGCCACCCGCCGACACGACAGACTGTCAAACAAGGGCGCGACGTTCGTCACTGCGACACGGACCACCGGGCGAGAGAACGAAGGGCCTACAGCACACCGAGAACCACGGTTTGAACGGTGGCAATGGGACTACCCCGACCGGTGCCACATGGCCCACATGATGCCCCTGGCGGGGGCATCCCGACGGCCACGTCAGGGGCACCGATGATGCACGTAAACCGCTATAGCACAGCACTTTACGCACGGGAGGAGCACACGCGACGTACCACGAGTGGATTGGCCGTTTGGGGTACCAAGCTGTACACGATTGCGGTCTGTCGGTACACTATGCGCTAGATCTGTCTCGCTTGCTTGGAGGCCCGGGAACGATGCCGATCGCGCGTGTCCAACGCGACGAGGCGCTCCTTGAAGCTCTGGTTCTCAAGGTTCGCCTGCTGGCCTTGGAGATGATCGCCGAGGCTTGGTGGCCTAACGCCACCGCGCCGGAGGTCCACGCCTGCCGCCGACTTGACCAACTCGTCGAGGCAAGACTGATCGAACAGATTGAAGTCCTTGCCGAGCCGCTGCTCGATCTTGAGTCGCCGGTCTTCTGCTGGTCGCCAGGCGAGCCGGAGCCCAACTGCGAAGCCGTCGGCTACGCGCTGCAGAGCCGGTGGACTCACGCCCCTCGCCAGACAACGGTGTACGTGGCCACCAAGAAAGCGATCAATCAATACGGCGGCCGGGGGCGCGGCGGTCTCCGCCACCGCCTGCAGGCGAACCACGACCTTCACGTCGGCGTCATCTTTCTCCACTACCTGCGGACCGACCCGAATGCGGCGGCCGCGTGGGTGGGTGAGGACCTGCTTGGAAAAGCCGGCTACGGCGTCAAGGATCCGGACGCGATCCTGTTCGACGCGGAGGGTCGGCCCGAGCGTGTGGTTGAGTTCGGCGGCCGGTACGACGCAAGGCGTGTTCGGGATTTTCATGAGCATTGCGCCCACCACGGTCTGAGGTACGAGCTATGGTAACCGCGACCTCCGGTATCCGATTGACCGATCGCGATGTGAGCATCCTGGACCACATCCGGATGTTTCGCATGACGACCCCCGAGGTGCTTCAACGGCTCTTCTTCCCCGATCAGCAACTCGAAGCAATCAAGAGTTGGCGGCGGCGGGTGAAGCGTGCCGGGCTGATCGACGGGCAGGACTTCGTTCATCCGCGCGACTGCATTCATCTGACGCCACTGGCCAT
>JAJDDR010000471.1 GCA_029260255.1 Phycisphaerae bacterium | reverse complement strand
TGGGGACTCGAACCCCAGACCTCCTGCATGCCATGCAGCGAGGCGTCCGCAGAACGTACTCTGCGGCCCCTCCGGGGGCCGTTTTCTATTCCCTAGTGCTCTGTCACTCCTCGAATGGCGGGTTGCGGTTTCTTTTCCGAGCCGCGCCCGTAAGGAAGCGGACACTACCATACCCGTCATTTTATGCGTGGTAACGACTGGAAGCCGAGGGCAACGAACTGTACGTCGCGGTCAGTCGCAATGACAACCATTCGCAACGGCGTTACGACTATCGCCCGAAGTCGGTGACGGAGAGGCCGTCGAAAGTGGTGAAGGATCCCCGGTTGTTGGCCATGCAAGAGAAGCTCAAGTCCGCCGGACTTGGCATAACTTCGTTACCCAACCCCCGTCTTCTCCGTCCAACAGAATCCGCGCCAGCGTTCGCGGTCCCGCGCCCCTCCGTTTGCCCAATGCCAAGTCCGACAGGCTCTTAGCCGTACAGCGCAAAGTGGTCAGAACCGCGCCCGTCAGGAAGCGGCCTCGCGCGCATGAGGCGTTTGCGAGGGTTCAAGGCCGCTCCTTAACAGTCACGGTTCTGCCAGTGTGTCAACCTTGCGCTGTACTGTTAGTGCAGTGTTTCTTCTCCCCCAATTCCGCCCGACCTGACGGCGGCTTCCCTTCGACTACCCGTCAGATTCGCCAATTCACCCTTCTCCCTCACGCCCCCGCCCCAACAACGGAATCCGCACGCCGAAAGGACAAAACCCCATACGCCAAACGAACCCAAATTGCAACACCACTGTAATTCGTGCCATGCCCGATCACCGCCACCGGCGCTGTGCCAACGAAAACCACGCATCTTCGTCAGGCGTTCACTTGACCCGCACGTCTATCCGGGGAACCACGGTGAGAAAGCACAAGCTCAGTGTTGGAGCGGATTGTGAAATCGGGAAACGGCAAACGCGAACTCGAGGCGTGACCGCATCCCACCAAGTGCGATCGAAACGCGCGCCGTCCGTGAAAAACAAAACAGCCTTTGGTCGGCCCCATCCCGATGCGGTTCGCGGAGACTCGTGTACGTCGCGGGGACGATTGACAGCGGTTGGAGATCGCGGTGAAAGCCTCGTGACCGGAGCGGGCGTTCTCGTCACGTGCGCGGGGTGACGGTACAATTCCGGTGTGGCAGTGGTTTTGCGAGTCGACAATCTGTGCAAGAGCTATCGTCTGGGCGAAGAGGTGGTGGCGGCACTCGACTGCGTGAGTCTGGCGGTCGAGCCGGGCGCGTTCGTGGCGCTGATGGGCGCGAGCGGGTCGGGCAAGAGCACGCTGCTGCACCTCGCGGCCGGGCTGGACGTGCCATCCTCCGGCACTGTCGAAATCGAGGGACGCAACCTGACACTCATGGGTGATCGCGAGCGAACGCTGTTCCGGCGCGGGCGGCTCGGGGTCGTGTTTCAGTCGTTCAACCTGCTGCCCACGCTCACTGCGCGAGAGAACGTAGCGTTGCCGCTGCTGATCGCCGGGGCGCGCCGCGCCGACGTGGACGAGAAAACGAGTCGCATGCTCGAGACGGTCGATCTGACGCACCGGGCGGACCACCGTCCGGACGCGATGTCGGGCGGCGAGCAGCAGCGGGTGGCCATCGCCCGGGCGCTGGTGAACGCCCCGGCGGTGGTGCTGGCAGACGAGCCGACCGGGAACCTCGACTCGAAGCACGGTCTGGAGATCTGGCGTTTGCTCCGGCGGCTTGCCTCGGACGAGGGGCGGACGATCGTCGCGGTGACGCACGAGGCGTCGGGTGCCTGCTTTGCGGAGCGGGTGGTCGTTCTTCGGGACGGCGGCGTGGTCGGGGAGATTGAACCATCCGGAGAGGACGATGGGCATCTGGTCGCTGCTCGCTATCAGGAATTGGCGGGCTAGGCCCGGACGAACGGCGGGCGTGATCGTCGCGGTCGCGCTGGGGGTGGGCATCGTCGTGTGGGTGACGTGCTCGTACGAATCGGTGCGACTGAGCATTTCCGAATCGATCGTCGACCGTTGGGTGGGGCGGACGCATCTGGCAGTCGAATCTCCGATGGGGCACTGGGGGGACATTTCGCAGGACATGGTTGACGTTGTGCGCGGGATCGATGGTGTCACCGCTGTGGCACCGCGTCTCAGGCGACGCATGAACCATCTCACGGACGACGGACGCTCGCGTGAGGTTGACGTCATCGGCATCGATCCGGCGTCGGAGTACGTGTTTCGCACGCATGACGTGACGGGGCGGGCGATCGCACCGGGCGACGCCGGGGTGGCGGTGATCGAGTCGGAGATGGGCGAGCGTGCGGGGATCGGAATCGGCGATCGCGTGGTGATCGAGGCGTTCACGTTCGGGCCGGTGGTGACGTTCGAGGTAATCGGGATGTACGTCGCCCGGCGGGTGGCGAGCTTTCAGAGGCCGATGGTCTATGTGACGCTCGGCGACCTGCAGGGGATCGGCGACGATGCGGGGCGAATCACCGTTGTCGATGCCATGCTGGCGGACCCAGCGCCTGCGAATCTGGAGCGGGCGGCGGACGAGTTGCGGGGGATCATCGGTCAGCGCCGCGCCGGGTATCAGGTGACGACGTCGACGGCGCGTCTGAACCAGTTGCGCGAGGCGCAGAGCCTTACCGAGCTGGCGCTCATGATGGTGTCGGGCGTGGCGCTCTTGACGGCGTTCTTCATCATCATGACGACACAGATGTGCGGTATGGCCGAGCGCGTGCGACAGCTGGGCATGTTGCGGTGCGTCGGTGGGACACGTTTGCAGCTGGTGAGCCTGGTGCTCACCGAGGTGGCCCCGCTGGGAACGATCGGCGTGGTGTTGGGCATCCCGGTCGGACTCGGGTTTGCGCGGCTTGGATCGTGGTTGGCGCCCCACGACATGCCGGGGTTGGTTCTCAGTGGGCGGGGTATTGCGTTCGCGGTCATCGGAGGCGCGCTGACCACAATCGGCAGTGCGTTCGTGCCGGCGGTGCAGGCGGCGCGGTGCTCGCCGATGGACGCGACGCGTCCGCAAGCGCGGCCGGACCGGCGCTGGCTGCCGGCGCTCGCGGCGGTTGCGGGGATCGCGATGGTGCTGGCGCACACATGGATGGTACGCACGCTGCCGCCGGTTCGCTGGATCGCGCCGGACGTGGCCGTCGGCGGTACAGCACTTCTCTATATCGGCTACGCGTTGATGACGCCGTTGGCGGTGCAACTCGGCGGGCGACCGGCCGTCCAGTTGGTCGGGCGGTTGCTTGCGGTGCGGCCGGCGCTGCTGAACGATCAGGTAGGGCGTGCGGCGTGGCGCGGCGCGGGGATCTGCTGCGGTCTGATGGTGGGGTTGTCGTTGTTGATCACGGTGGCGTGTGATTCGGCGAGCGTGCGGGCGGGCTGGGATTTTCCGAAGCGACTCGCGGAGGCGTTTGTCTGGACGCGGTCGCCGGCGCCGGGCAGCTACGCCCAGTTCGCGCGGTCGGTTCCTGGCATCGCGGAGTGCACGGTGGTCAGCGAGATCGCGTGCGACGTGGGCGAGAAGAAGACCGGCTTCTTCGACATGCTGAAGCTGCGCAGCACGTTCGTCGCGGGGGAGCCGGAGCGGTTTCTCACGATGACGAAGCTGGAGTTTCTGGAGGGGAACTTCGAGGACGCCTACGAGAAGACGCGAAGCGGCGGGTATATCCTGGTGCCGCCGGAGGCGTCGCGGGCGTTCAATCTGCACCTTGGGGACCGCGTGCCGATCACGGCCGCGGGGCGAACAGCGGTGTTCGAGGTTGCGGGTGTGGTGCAGTCGCCGGCGCTGGACATCGCGGTAACCTACTTTCAGGCAGATAGTTACATGATGGTGGCCGCGGCGGGTTCGGTGTTGGGCTCGCTGGAAGACGCGAAAAAGCATTTCGGCATTGACGAGATGTCGCTGCTGTTAATGAACTTCCAGCTGCCGGAGGGTCAGACGCCGGCACTGTTCGAGGCGGAAGTGCCACCGGATGTCACTCAGGAACTGGTGGCGAGGTCGCTGCTGGAGGTGGGTGAACGGCTGACCAACGATCCGGAGGAGTTAGATCTGCTGCGGCCTCGATTGGCGGATTGGCTCGACGAGCCGACGGAGCGGTTCGATACGCCGGAGCTGCTCGCCCCGTACGTCAACGCGCTCGCACATGTGGCCGCCCAATGGGACGAGCTCGAGCCGCGCGGGCGGTGGCGGTTGTATTTTGACCAGCTTGTCATGCGTCAGGTCATTCGCACGATCGACCGGCCGCATGCGATCTTCGGGTCGTTGCGTGAACTCAAGGAGCGAATCGATCGCGACATTCGGCAGGCCACGCTGCTTCTTGCGACGATCCCGGTGGTGGCGTTGATCGTCGCTGCGCTCGGTGTGGGAAACTTGATGACCGCGAACGTCATCAGCCGGTCACGTGAGATCGGGCTGCTTCGCTCCGCGGGTGCGACGCGCTGGCAGATCATGCGTCTGGTGCTGGGCGAGGCGATCATTCTCGGCGCGATCGGCAGCGTTGCGGGCATCGCACTGGGCGTGCACGCGGCTGATTCCGATCAAACCCTGGTCGCGCGGGCGATCGGGTTCGCTCCGGATTTCGTGATCCCGTGGTCGGACGTTGCGATTGGCGTGGCAATCACGGTGACGGTCTGCATCATCGCGGGCCTGTCTCCCGCCCGGCGTGCGGCGCGGAGCAACGTTATTGATGCAATGCGGACGGCGTGATGGCATCGTTGGAAAGCAGGAACTCCCGCTGGTCGAACGTTCCGCCGCGAGAATGCCCACACCTTGGCAAACCGACGCGGCCTCCTGGCTGTCTCATCTGTCGGATTCGATACAATCTCGGGAACGGGGTCCGGTTCATAAGTCGTAGATCAACTGATCGATCACGAAATCGCCTTGGTCAATATCGGTTGCATCAAACAGGAAATCGTAAACTCGCGAGCCCTCGGACAACGCTGTTGCTCGCCACAGAAACCGTGGCAGTGGCTGTTCCAGCAAGCGCCAGCGTTTGCCCGGCGAGAGACTCGTCGCTTTGCGAACGTCGGACTTGACGACATCCTCGGTGGTCAGATAGATGTCCCATTCGAGCGACGCCGGCAGCCGGGAGGGCTTCTCCGCGGCCCGATAGCGTTCATCGTTGTCTAGCACCCAGTGAAGAATCGAATCGAAGCGAATCCGGATCTTGTGGTACAGAGGGACTATCAACGCCTTTGGCCCAAACCAGACGGTACCCGGCTCCGCCTGTCCTTCGTCCCCCCCTCTCCAAGATGAACGTAGTGTCAGGGTCACAGTCTCTGACCTCCCCCCGGAGGTAACCTCGATTCCAGGTGTTCCGAACTCAACCCGCGCGAATGGTCCGATCTGATCATCGTGCACGTAGAGTTTATCAATGCGCGACGATCTCAGAAGCGTCTCGGTATTGGGATAGGGCGCAGGTTCGGACTCTCCCAAGCTGTAGCCGGTAACTGCAACGGCGTGGCCCGATCCCCAGACGTCGCGGTAGGGCTTGGGGTTTTCAGGATCTGACACGTCATACAGCGCCGTATTCATTACTAAGGGAATACCAACTCGCAAGTAGGCGTAGGCCGTCGCCTGAAGGGTGGCAGAACTGGCGACGCCAATCACCTCCGGCTCCAGTCCAGTTGTCTTGATCGCTACCGCCATTTGCGGTGGCGTGAGCCCGTGATTGGGAACATCTCGCTGAAAACTGGGCGTCTGCTCCGTTGCGATGCGCGTAATCTCAACGGGAGACCGAATCTCGTGCTGAAAAAGACGCGCAGTGCCCTGAAACGCCGACCAGAGAGCGCTCGTGGCGCACGCGGCTGCGACCGTGTCTTGTTCCTGGTATGCAAGCGATCTTACCGCCAAGTCCAAGCCGAGAAAATGCACATCATATCGGCGTACGACCGGAAAGAATCGGCGTTGAGGGCTCTCCTGGGCGTACGTTCCGAGGCATGTGCGGCCGATGAACGTACTCGGAAGCGGCTTGGCGACGATGAAACCGAGATAACGATCACAGTTCTGCAACTCGGCGAGGAGTGGCAAGTCAAGGCCATCTATAGCCGCTCGCAGGCTTCTCTCGTCGAAGTCGATACGAAAGAAATGCAACCTCGCACAGATCGAACTATACTTCTGTTGAAAACAGCGGACGTAGTATGCGGCAAAGTCCTCAAGAAAGTCGCGATCTGTGTACTTCCACTCGACAACTATGGTGAGAGGACCAGCCTTCTTGAAGTGCTCAAAATAGTCCCGAAAGTAGTCAAACTGCTGTTTCGCCTCAACGCGGTCCTTGTTGGTCTTTGAGACCTCGGCGAAGAGCTCCGCAAGACGGGCAAAGGAGTAAGAAAAGACCTGAAATGGTCTACTCGTTTCAACATCGCCGGGCACCTGGAATCCCTCACGAGACGTTAGACAGTGGCGGCCCTGTTCAGTTCTTCCTTGGTCAGCCTTCGTTCGTTTTGTAGCGCGCGGATCGCCTTGGCAGCGTCACTTTGCCCATTAGCCCCTTTCCGCACTGCAGCAGACGAACTCTTCGCCAACTCCATGATCAGTTTCGCCGTGGCCTTGCGATGTTCCTTCCCGCCTTCTTTCACCATCTCATGATCTCCGTTCCCACTTTCCACCCTGAACGCGCGCCGCCACGACGGGTTAGCGCTCGATACGCAGTACCGACCGCGTCGCTACCTTGCGACCTGTCGCATATCCGCAGTATGACAGCGCGTGGCGCTACAGAAACTGCCTATGCACAACCGTAGGTCTTGATGGCACGACCCTCCAATTGATCTCGCGTCGGAGTCGGTAAACCACATCGCGCGCTTCCACCCTTGACATCGCCCACATGTCGTGCCACCCATTTATGGGTAGCACGACATGTGGGCGATGTCAATTCAAAACCGCACATGGTCGTTCGAAGATCGGTTGGCAGCCCACGCGGGATTCTCCCTGCGGCGAGTCCGAAAAGCAAGTCGGGCACTTCGAGACGCCAAGTGGGCGTGTGCGGGCCGCATCGTTGTGGTGCATGGAGGACTAAAACGCCCTTGGTGGTGGTTCTCACAAGTTATCATGCTGAATTGAGCCCAGCACCGAGGGTTCGCATCGCTATGCCTGCAACATCCCGTCCAAGAGCCTAACATGCAACGTCCGCGTCGGGTGATATCGGAGAAAAGTCGCACGAATAATCGGCGGGCGGGGGCGAATTGCAAGATGTGGAGCGTGGGGGCGGCGGCTACGATGGTGTCCGCTCGGCGGGTTTCGCAAGGGAATCACTCATGTTCAGTCGGCTATTAATCGTACGCCTGAAGGCCGCCGAGAAGGCGGCGAAGGACGGTCGGCTCGACGAGGCGTTTCGCCTGGTCACGGCGGCGGACCTTCGCGAGCACCGGCGCGGGGCGGCCGTTCTGGCGAAGCTGGCGGACCGGTTCGTCGAACGGGCGCGGGGGCATTTCGCGGACGAGCGATTCGCGGAGGCACTCAACGACTTGACCAAGGCGGAAGCGGCGGGCGCGAAGCGGGATGCCGTTGCGGAGCTTCGCGGGCATGTGCGCACCGTGGCGGACGAGGTCGCCCGGCAGGCGCGATCGCAGCGTGTTCGCGTGGAGGAGGCCAAGGAGCGCGTCGGGCAGGGTTCGCTGGCGGCGGGCAAGCAGCTTCTGGCGGGTGCCGATTCCGATCACGCGGAGGCACGGCGTCTGGCGGCGGACATCGAGGATCGTCAGGCACGCGCTGCTGAGGGGTTCGTTCAGGTTGAGAAGATGGTGAAGCAGAACCAGCTACCGGCTGCGGTGGAGCGGTTCCGGAAGATCAAGGCGTTGGATCCGCACGCGGCGAAGGCGATCGAACTGGAATCGGTCATCTGCGAGCGCGTGGTGGCGGATGCGAAGAAGGCGCTCGAGCAGGGTCGCATCAACCGAGCGATCGACGAGATGTCCGCGCTGGGTTCGATCGGGCAGGCGCTGGCGGGGCGCCGGGACATGACCGAGATTCTCGAACTGGCGCGCAGCGCGTCACGCGCCCTCGACGGAAGCGACTTCGAAGGCACTCGGCGACACCTGCTGCGGTTGCAGAGATTGCTGCCCAAGATCGGTTGGGTGAACAAGACGGCCGATCAATTGGAGAAACTCACCACCCTGTTGACCGCGGTGTACGGTGGTCCGTTGGGCGAGCACGCGAAGTCGGACCGCGGCGGATCGCGCTCGACTGATTCTCCATCGGGGGGCGCGTTGAATGAGACGGTGTTGGTTAAACATCACATGCAGGGCGGTGCCACTCTCCCCGATCGCCTTCTGGTGCTGGTGGACGGCGGTGGTAGCTATCTGTTGCTTCGCAACGACCGGCTCACCATCGGGCGTGCGATGACGCAGAACCTGCCGGACATTCCGATCCAGTCGAACCTGGCGGAGCGGCACGCGGAGATCTCGCGTGTGGACGACGACTACTTCCTGTTCAGCGGGCACGACATCGAGGTGGATGGCCGACGCACGCGGCATCAGCTTCTGCGATCGGGCAATCGTGTGGTCTTGTCGGGCAATGCGAAGTTCAGTTTTCGGATGCCGCACCGGCAGAGCCCGAGTGGTATCATCGAGATCGGCAGTTCGACCAGGATGCCCGGCGACGTGCGTCGTGTCGTGCTGTTCCGCCAGACGGCGATGATCGGCTTCGGCAAGAACGTGCATATCACCTGCAACACGGCCGAAGCGAACCTGGTGCTGTTCGAGCGTGCGGGGAAACTGTGGGTCCGACCGCAGCGGGCGGGCAACGGCGACATCGAGGCCAAACCGCTGGTCATCGGGGAGCAGATGGAGATGGGCAAGGTAAGTCTCGTCGTCCAGCCGTTCAAGCCGACGGCAACGGGTCCCAGCATTTAGCGAAGGAATCTCTGGTCGTGGCGTACACTTTCAAACATGGTGACCGACCGCTCGATGGATTCACCATCCAGCGCGGCATTGGCCGAGGCGGGTTCGGCGAGGTGTACTACGCCATCAGCGACGGCGGGCGCGAGGTGGCGTTGAAGTACCTGCGTGACAACGCGGAGATCGAGCTGCGCGGCGTCACGCACTGCATGAACCTCAAGAGCCCGCGCCTGGTCAGCATCTTCGACGTGATGAAGAACGCCGACGGCGAGTACTTCATTGTGATGGAGCACATCTCCGGTCCGTCGCTTAACGAGTTGCTGGCTGCGCAACCGAACGGACTCGGCGTCGAGAAGACGGCGTATCTGCTTCGCGAGATCGCCGGCGGACTCGCGTATCTGCACGATAATGGCATCGTGCATCGCGACATGAAGCCGGCGAACATCTTCTATGAAGACGGTCACATAAAGATTGGCGATTACGGTCTGAGCAAGTTCATTTCCGTGTCGCGGCACAGCGCCCAGACAGCGAGCGTGGGCACGGTTCACTACATGGCGCCCGAGGTGGGCAGCGGGAACTACCACCGCGGGATCGACATCTACGCGCTGGGCGTGATTCTCTACGAGATGCTCTTGGGGCGCGTTCCGTTCGAGGGATCGAGCATGGGCGAGGTGCTGATGAAGCACCTGACCGAGCAGCCGGAGGTCGACGGGCTCCCGGAACCGTTCGGCAAGGTGATCCGCAAGGCACTCGAGAAGGACCCGAAGGACCGGTACCAGAGCGTCAACGAGATGGTCGACGACATGCTGGAAGTCGGCGACATCCGGAACAGCCTGGCCGGTTTCAATCCGAACACGATCGCCTCGATGCCGCGGCGCGCGACGGCCGATACGATACCGACGCCGATCCCGTCGCCGAACCCGCCGCGGCGCCCGTTTGCGGAGATTCCCCACGCGGTGCGCGATCTGGCCGATGCGGCGGGCGACGCGCTGAAAGTTGCAGCCGGGACGGCACCACAACGACCGCCCCGTCCAGCTGACGCGCTGTCACCGGAAGCAGCGAGCGGATCGCTGCACTACGCGGGCTTCTGGATCCGCGTTCTTGCGGCATTCATCGATGGGATCATCATCGGATTGGCCGGAGCGATGCTCGGCGCCCACAACGGGACCGGCGTTCTGATGATCCTCTATCAGGGGATTTTGGTCGGCACGTGGAACGGGCAAACTTTGGGCAAGCGTGCGTGCGGCATCAAGATCATCAGCGCGGATGGTCGGCCGTGTTCTCTGGGGCAGGCGTTCGGTCGCGCGCTGGCGAAGTTCTTGAGTGTCATGATACTGATGATCGGGTACTTGATGGTCCCCTTCGACTGGCAGCGGCGGGCGCTGCACGATCGGGTGGCCGGGACCCTGGCGGTGTACGCGCTCGAACCGCGGAGCGCGACGCGCGGGGTAAACCGCGTCGCCAGACAGACGACGCCGACAGACTGCTGCTAACTCGGACGGAATTGGGATGGCCTACACATTCAAACATGGTGATCGGCCGCTGGACGGGTACACGATTCAGCGCGGAATCGGGCGAGGCGGGTTCGGCGAGGTGTACTACGCCATCAGCGACGGCGGGCGCGAGGTGGCGTTGAAGTATCTGCGCGACAACGCGGAGATCGAGCTGCGCGGCGTCACGCACTGCATGAACCTGAAGAGCCCGCACCTGGTCAGTATCTTCGACGTGAAGAAGAGTGCCGACGGCGAGTACTTCATCATCATGGAGCACATCGCGGGTCCGTCGCTGTGCGAGTTGCTGATCGCCGAGCCGAGCGGGTTGGGCGTCGAAAAGGCGGCGTACTTTCTGCGCGAGATCGGTCGCGGGCTGGCGTACCTGCACGATCGCGGCATCGTTCATCGCGACATGAAGCCGGCGAACATCTTCTATGAAGACGGGCACGTCAAGATCGGCGATTACGGTCTGAGCAAGTTCATCTCGGTATCGCGGCACAGCGCCCAGACGACAAGTATCGGTACGGTACACTACATGGCGCCCGAGGTGGGCAGCGGGAACTACCACCGCGGGATCGACATCTACGCGCTGGGCGTGATTCTGTACGAGATGCTCTTGGGGCGCGTTCCGTTCGAGGGTTCGAGCATGGGCGAGGTGCTCATGAAGCACCTGACGGAGCAGCCGGAGGTGACTGGTCTGCCGGAGCCGTTCGGCAAGGTGATACGCAAGGCGCTCGAGAAGGATCCGAAGGACCGCTACCAGAATGTCAACGAGATGATCGACGACATGCTGGAGGTCGGCGACGTGCGCAACAGTCTCGCCGGTTTCAACCCGAACTCGATTGCCTCGATGCCGCGTCGGGCGATGGCGGACACGATGCCGACGCCGATACCGTCACCAAATCCGGTACCGCGCCATGCGGCCGAGCCGCACACTCCGATCGGGCAGCCTCAGGGTGTGCCGGTCGCGATCCCGCTGCCGAAAGATGTCGGCAAGCGGTTGCAGCGGGTGAACGACAAAGTGTCGCGGAAGATGGACGCGCTGGCGGGCCGACCGCATCGCCGCAGGCGACAGCGTCATCCGGCGTTGGCGACGACGCCGGCGAACGACATGGGCGCCTTTCCACGGTTCGCTCTCATGGTGATCGTGACGCTGGGGATCGGGGTGGCGACGGGGATGACCACAGGTCTGATCGCCGACGAACCGCTGGTCGGTGCGTCCAGCGGAATGATGATCGGTGGGGTGGCGATCGGGCTCGCGGTGTGTGGAAAGCTCTTGTTCTGGTTCGGGGCGGGCGCGCAGCCGAAGTGGGTGAAGTCGATCGTGGCGATCGGGTGTTGTGCTCCGCTGATGACGATTGCGAGTCTGCCGCTGCTCGATCTGACGGACGAAGCGCCCATCGTTCTACTTGGGTGCATGGCCGGAATGCTGTTTTTTGCCGATATTTCGGGTCGCTTCGAGAGCGGTGCGCGCGGCGAGTTCGGTGTCGGATCGGCTATTAACCTGGGGCTTTGGGGTTTGATCTGCGGCTCGATCGCGTCATGGCCCGCCAGCGGCGCACACCCGGAAGGGATCTACGCCGTCATGGGCGCGGGGATTGGTGCAGGGCTGTCGCTCGTTCTGCAAGCGATGGGATGGCTGACCCCGGGGCAGTGGGTGAACTCGGGAGTGCCCGCGACTGTTCCGGACTCGCCTGGGGTTGCTCAGGTTCCGCCGTCGGCGCGCTTTCCGATAGCGGACGATTCGGCCGACTTTGACGCCGTGCCGTTGGCGATCCCGGTGGAAGCTGGAACGACACCGAGCGGTTACGCGTCGGCGGTGCCGCTTCGGCCCGTTCGATCCGGGTTTGCCCGTGGCTTCTGGAGCCTGTTTACGTTCAGCATGCTGTTCGGAATGATCGCTACGATTCTGTTCGCTGCGTTGGTGCGTCATGATTGCAAGGACGACCTACTGGCGCTCATCATCGGTTCGGTCGCGTGCGGCTCGCTCATGCTCTTTTCGGCTCAGAAGCTGACGCTGCGGAAGCGCCGTGGCTTCTGGCGGGAGACTGGTTTCCCGCTGTCGATGGCGATGGCGATGACGGCGATGGGCGCCTGCATTTCGATCCTGGCGGTTCAGCCGTTGCACGACGATGAGTTCGCGGCGGCGGTCACGGGGATCGTGGTAACGGGTCTGGTTCTGTTGTTGCTGCTGGCGGCGCGGGTTGGACTGCTCCGATCGGTCTTCGGTGGTCGGGACACCGCGCGTGCGGGCAGCACGTTCATCGTGGCGGCGGGAATCGGGGACGTGAACGTCGACGCGCGCGTCACAGACGACGGAGCCGACGGGTAGCCGCGTGCATTTCGTTCAGGGTGGCATGGGTGAGTGCGCGACTCGCGCGGGACGGCGACCCGCGTCGAAAGTCATTCCGAGCGGAGCGAGGAATCTGGCTGGAAGGACATTCCGGCTGGATTCCTCGCTCCGCTCGGAATGACAGGAGAGGCTGGCGGCGTACGAATATGACCGTCGCGCGCCGGCGGCGGTAGGAACTGCCGCATTTATTGGGACGCACCCCGTGTAGCCGAATGCGAGCGCGTCCGGTGGCCCGCTCGTGTCGATGTCGGTACCATGACCCCATGAAAGTGCGTCGCGGTTTGAGCGTGCCGGCTTGATGGATTCCCAGAACGCCGACGAGTACTTGGTGGAGCAGATCCGATCCGGCGATGAGAGTGCCTGGCGGCAGCTCATCGAGCGGTACGAGGGACGTCTCACCGCGTACGCCCGGATGCGAACCGCCAGCCTGGCCGACGCGGAAGACCTGGTGCAGGAGTCGTTCGTCGGGTTCCTTCAGTCGCTGCGGCACTACGACAGCCGGCGGACGCTCGAAACCTATCTCTTCACGATCCTGCGATACAAGCTTTGCGACCAGCTCCGCAAGCGGAAGATCGTCCCGCTGAATCCGCCGGCCGACGCGGACGACTGGTGGGACCAGATCGTTCCGGGCACGACGGAGACGCCCAGCGAAATCGCCGCCGATGTCGAATCACGGACGGCGTTCGAAGTCTCGCTGGCGGAACTGCTTCGGCGATTGATCCACGAGATGCGCGACCGCAATGCGTTCGACGACCTTCAGGTGATCGAGTTGGTGTTTTTCAAGGGAATGAGGAACCTCGACGTCGGCAAGCTCCTCGATATTGACCAGAAGGCCGTGGCGGGGATCAAGTTCCGCGCGATCCGGCGATTGCAGAAGTTCCTGGACGAGCGCGAGGAGCCCGCGAAGCTCACCGACGCGGAAGCGGACGTAACGGTCGCCCGCGTGTGGCGCGAGCACCGTCTCACGTGCTTGAAGCGTAGCACCTTGGGCTCGTTTCTGCTCGGCATCCTGGAGGACCCGTGGCGCGGGTACACGTTGTTCCATCTGGACGTGGTGTCCTGCCCGATGTGCCTGGCGAACGTGGAAGATCTCAGGATCGAGGAGGAGGCCGACGATAGCGGTCGGTCGCGCGATTCGATCTTCGCTTCCAGTGTCGGGTTCCTTTCGCGCATCTCCGCGCCGTGAATCCGTCGGATCTACCGAGCGGTCGTCAGGCGGCTGAGTACCGTCGGTAGATCG
>JAJDDR010000048.1 GCA_029260255.1 Phycisphaerae bacterium | reverse complement strand
CGGCCGCATCGTCCTGACACGCCGGCACGCTTCCGGTGATCGTCACCATGGCCTCGTTGGTGTGGGTCGTGTGCTCATCGAGCGCCGGCGCCGGCGGCGGAGCAAGAACATCCGCAAACTCGGCCAGTACGAAGGTCTCTTCCGATAGCGTCAACTGGACCGTCGCATCGGTTGTGTCGAGGTCACCGCCCCAATGGAAGAAGCAGCCTCCAGCCGAATCCACACCCGTCAGCGAGATTTGTGAGTCGCGCGGAAACAGAAAACCCTGTCCGTCGGGCACGGCCACCGGCGTACCGGCCGGCGCAATGTCGACCGTGCCGTCACCGACCGTTGCGACGATGAGCATCACCGTTTGCACGACCGGCGGCGAGTTGTCATCGCCGGTGTTCCCACCGCCCGTTGGCGCAAAGCTGAAAACGGCGGTGACGAGTTTGTCGGCGTCCATGGTGATGGTCTCCGACGGATTCAGGCTGTCTGCGTCGCCTTCCCATCGGTCGAACTGCGATCCCGCGCCCGCCGTCGCGCTCAGGGCCACAACCGTGCCCGCATCGTACGGGCCGTCCGGCGGATCGAGCTCGACCGTGCCGTTGCCGGCGACCTCCAGCGTCAAGGCGAACTGCTGAACGAAGGTCGCGGTGAGTGCGACGTCGCGCTCGATTGTCACGGTCAATGTGCTCTGTTCCGCCGTGAGGTCCCCGCCCCAGCCATCGAACCGCCACCCATCGGCGGGCGTGGCGATGAGTGTGAGAACCGTGCCGGACTCGAAGGATCCTCCGGCGGGCTCGACACCACCCTCTCCGAGAATGTCGATGTTCAGATTGAAGAGCGTAATCGGCTGGGTCGGCAGCGGCTCGACGGGTTCAGGCTCGTCGTCGCCCGGCGCGGGCGTAGGCGGAGGAGGACGCGTGGTGTCGTTGCCATCCTCGGGCGTGGGCATCGTCGCGCCGGGTTCGGGGGGCTCCGGCAGCGGAGGAAAAAAGAAATTGCATCCCGTCAGAGACGCGACAGCGAGCAATACCAACGCGGCGCGCAGGCGCCCGAAACTGTGAGTGTACATTGATCCCGCACCCTTCTGGTGTCTGTTCGTCCGACGCGTTCCCGGCCACCCCAACGTCGGATCCGATGTAAGAAGAAAAGACTTCCGGCCCCGTACTAAGGATACAAGTCTACCACAGCGTGCCGGCGCAACGGGCATTTGCAGGAAAAAGGATGGGAATCGCGCGTTCGGACGTCCGGAAACCGTCTTTTTCCGTACGGCGCCCGAATCGGGTCCGGTCGGAATGTAGGCGCTTGCCGGTCGCGACGACGCCCGCGATGCCGTACTACGAGCACGAGCAGACGCCCGACGACTGACTTGGGTCGTCCACTCACCACTTGCTTAGAGGAGGAAGTTTGTTGGAGAGGACCGCTCCCTACACGGCGGGGCGATCAGGGATGTCGACCGGGCGACGGCTTACCATTTCTCTGGCGCGCTCCAGCGGTGTCAGGTAAGTGGCATTTGGATCGCAGCGTTCAATCGTTTCAAAGGTCCAGCCGTCGTCGATTCCGAACGGACCCACGGCCGTACGCGTCAGCGAGGTGAGACAGCCGCCTGCCTGCAAACGCTTGCCGAGGTCGCGAATCAGCGCACGAACGTAGGTGCCGCGACCACAACACATCTCGAAATCCAGCACGGGCCAGTCGTAGCTGTGTACGTGCGTCCAGTAGACCGTGACCGTCTTTGAACGCATGGCCGGCGCGTTCGACATGCCGACCGTTTTGTAAGCAGGAATCCCGCCGAGCTTGACTGCGCTGAACCGGGGCGGAGTCTGTTCGATTTGTCCCTCGAAACCCGAAAGGGTCGCGCGGACTTGTTCGAGAGACGGCGGCGACGCGACCGGCACCTCGACCATCGGATGTTCGCTGTCGAAGCTCTCGCTGGTCACGTCAAGCCGGGCAACCGTGCGGTAGACCTTCGGTAGGTCCATGATCTGTTCAACGAGTTTCGTGGCCTTTCCCTGGCAGATGAGCAGCACACCGCCCGCCAGCGGATCGAGCGTGCCGGCGTGACCGCTCTTGCGAACGCCGGTGATAGAGCGTACCCGGTAGATCGCCTTGGCCGAGCTGATCCCCACGGGTTTCGATAGATTGATGACGCCGTCGATGACCGCTGCCGACACGATACGCTCACTCGTCGCGGCGAAGCATCGCCACCCAGGGGTCGTCTGCGGAGTCGTTCTTGATGCGCAGGCTGAAATCCCAATTGAACCCGCACGGAAACACGCGTTCAACGCCACCGTGCCGCAGCAGTTTCAAACGGAAGCCGTCCCACCCGTAGCGGCCGGTCGAGGAGACGCTCTGCCCTGCAGTCAACTCCGTCGCCGCGTAGCGACCGTCGGGCGAAAACGAGATGACGGAGACCACCGGCGACGATCCGCGCGGCTCGGGAACGACGCTGACGACCGACCACGTGCCGTCCAATCGGCATCCCGCCGCGAAACCAAAGCCGATGAGCGCCATCAGCATCGCCCAACCGTTCGTCGTGATCACTTTCGGGTCGTTCATGGCGTCATCGTCCCGACAGGCAGCCCGTCAACAACTCCCCGCAAGTATTCACCGGCGTCGACCGATGTCAACCGGACGGCTTGCGCTACCCGACGCGGGTTGCGAACGCGCAGGTGCAACCCTATACTTGCCGCCCGGGGACGCCCCGACGAGGTGCTCAGGACGATGCCGATCTACGAGTATCAATGCAAGAAGTGCAAGCACGTGTTCGAGGAACTCGTGCGATCAAGCGATGCGGGCCGCGTGGCATGCCCGCGATGCGATTCCAAGGAGGCCGAACGCCAGCCCAGCGTGTTCGCCGCCAGAGCGGCGGAACCTCAAGCGCCGAGCGGCTGTGGGCGTTGCGCCTACGGCGAGGGGCCATGCGCGGGCGGGCTCGGATGAATACAATGACCAACACTTCGAGCATGCCGCCGTCCGTCAGAGTGCCGCTCACCGGTCTCTTGGGTTGGCTGATTCCGGGAATGGGTCATCTGTTCATCGGCGATCGCAAACGCGGGATCATTATCCTGGTGACGTTGACCCTGACCTTCTGGACGGGCATCGCCGTCGGCGGCGTGCGCTCGACCGTCGATCCCCAGCAAAAGAAGCTCTGGTTCATGGCACAGATCTGCGGCGGGACGCACGCGCTCGCCGCTTACGGGATGGGTGTGTACTCTCGCGGCGACCTCCGCAAAGATCAACTGGCACACAGCCAATGGGGCAGCACCGAGGTCGCACTGGTCTACACCGGAGTCGTCGGGCTGTTGAACCTGCTCGCGATCATGGACGCGCTCGTCCGAGCCGACCCCGCCAGCCGGCGAGGGCATCCTGCTCCCGCGACGGTCTCCAGGATGGACCCGACGTGAGCGACGTATTGGCCCAACTTTTCGTTACGCCGGTCAGCCTCAGCGGTGTTGAAAAATCGCTGCTCATCCTGCCCCTGTGTCTCAGCATCAGCATCGTTTACAAAGCCACGCGACTCGAGCGTTTGCGCGACATGCCCGCCGCGGTCGCAGGCCTCTGGGTCACCATCGTCATTGGTATGTACGCTGTGGGCGTCGGGCTCTGGGTGGTCTATCGCGTGCTGGCGTAGCGCACTGTGAGTGATATCCCCTCACGTTCCGAGCAAGTCGCGGACCCATCCGATCCGCACGTCGAGATGACGGACCATCTGACCGACGCGCGCAGCCGGGCGCGCGACGTACTGAGCGGCGAAACGCATCTCGGGGAGGTGGACGACTGGCGTCAGGCACTCGTTACCGCGCGCGACGGTGCCATGCTGATCTGGCTGGTCTGGGTGGCGATGCGCGGGCTCGATATCACCGCCTCAACCGGACCGGTCCTGCTGGCCGCCGGATTGGGGATCTCAATCTACCTGGGCATCGCCACCAGTGTCGCCACCCGGCTCCGCCTGCGCTACTGCGAGAGCGAGCTCGAGCGAGAACGAAGCGAAATCGAGAGCAACCCCGAGGAGGAGCGCGAAGAAGTTCGCGCTTTGTACGCCGCCAAGGGATTCAGCGAGCCGTTGCTAGGCCGAATTACCGACATCCTGTGCGCGGATGATGACCGCCTGTTGAAACTGATGATGGAGGAGGAACTTGGGCTGTTCATCCGACACATCAACCACCCCCTGCTGGTCGGCATTTGGAACGGCGCGGGGGCGGCCATCGCGACGATCGTGCTGGCGCTGCCGGTGTGCTTTCAGGTTCCCGCGTCCACCGACTTCTGGATGCCGGGTGCGACCTCGGCATTATTCGTCGTTCTGGCCATTGCCAGCGCCCGCGTGACCTATCGCAGCGTCGTGCCGGTCGTGGCTGTGTGGCTCGGGCTCGCCGTCGTCGCCGGTGGGTTCACCTATTACTTCGCCGCGTTTCTTGCCGGTCGCTCATAACGAAACGGACCCCCGATGCACCGTCACGCATTTGAACCAGTCGACCTCGAGCACGACAATCGGCGGATTGTCCCCGCGCGGCACGCGCTTAACCCGATTCTGTTGGATACGCCGGTCATCACGTCGGACGGCTCCCGAGCGAGCGTCTTCCTCACGCCCGCTTCCGCGGCGATCGAGCGCTTCATGCCGCTGGTCGTCGCCGGTTCGAGCGGCGTGTTTCTGCTGGGTTCGTTCCTTGCATCGCAACTCGGTGCCCCCGCACCGCTTGCCAACCTGATGATCCTCTGCGCGTTTTCGATCGCGGCCATCCCCGCAATCGCGTCGGTGTGGGAGACGATCAGCAGGTTCCGCATTGACATCGACGCCCTCATGCTGCTGGGTGCCGGTCTGGCCGCCCTCATCGGGAATCCGATGGAAGGCGCGCTGCTTCTCTTTCTGTTCGCGCTGTCCGGCGCGCTGGAAGAGTATTCCCTCGACCGCACGCAAGCCGCCATCGTGGCACTGCACAACCTGATGCCCACCGAGGCCATCGTGCTCACCGAAAGCGGGACCGAACGGAGGTCGCTCAAGCGCGTCGAGGCGGGGCAGCGCGTGCTCGTGCGCCCGGGCGACAAAGTGCCACTCGATGGCACTGTCATGGAAGGAAGCTCATCGGTAAACGAGTCCGCCATCACCGGGGAATCACTCCCCCGTGACAAGAACCCCAACGATCCGGTCTACGCCGGGACCACGAACATCCAGGGGCGGCTCGTTGTAACGGTCAACAAGACGGCGAATGACACGACTCTGGCACGCATCCTGCAACTGGTGACCGAAGCACGCCACCAGCGAGCCGGGGCGCAGAGGCTGATCGACAGGATCGGTCCCACGTATTCGGCGCTCGTCGTAATCGGCTCGATCGTCGCCGGTGTCACGCTGCACGTGGTCGGCGGGCTCTCAGGGCACGACGCAGTTTACCGTGCAATCGCGTTTCTGATCGTGTGCAGCCCGTGCGCGCTGGTTATCGCGACGCCCGTGGCCTACCTCTCCGCGATCGCCGCCGCCGCGCGGCGCGGCGTCCTGATCAAGGGCGGCGTCTATCTGGAATCGCTCGCCCGGGCCAAGGCCATCGTGTTCGACAAAACAGGCACGCTGACCACCGGACAAGTCCGACTCACCGACGTCATCGCGCCGCCCGGCGTCACCGAAGACGACGCGTTGCGTCTCGCCGGCGCGCTCGAATCTTCCAGCAGTCATCCGCTCGCCGCGGCCGTGATGACCCGGCTCGCCGAGAACCGACTGCAACCCTTCGACGTGGACGATCTGACCAGCGTGCCGGGACACGGAATCTCCGCAAAGTCGAACAACCGCCGCGTCTGGATAGGCCGACCGCGGTCAGCGCGGGAGCACATCGACGCGGACCACCGCGAAGCCTTCGACGAATCCGTCCATTCGGTTCGCCGCACCGGCAAGGCCGCGTCCGCTCTGGTCATCGACGGGATGCCGGGCGTCCTGGTCTTCGAGGACTCCCTGAGAGAGAACGCCGCCGAAACCGTCAAACGACTCCGCGCAGCCGGCATTCAACGCATCGAGATGCTCACCGGCGATCATCAACTCGTGGCCGAGACGATCGCGAGCAAGCTCTGCATCGACGGCTTCCAGGCCGACCTCATGCCCGAGGACAAGCTGACCGCCACCAAGCGGCTGCGCGCCGAGCGTGGTCCCGTCGTCATGGTCGGTGACGGCGTGAACGACGCGCCCGCGCTGGCCGATGCCGACGTCGGCATCGCCGTCGGCTCGATCGGCGCCGACGTCGCGCTTGAGGCCGCCGACATCGTTTTGATGAACAACTCGCTCGACGGAGTCGCCTGGCTGCACGCCCACGCCAAGCGAACGTCGCGAATCGTTCGGCAGAACCTCGCCCTCGCCATTGGCGTGATCGCCGTCCTCTCCGCGTTCGCCCTCGCGGGACGCGTGCCGTTACCCCTCGCGGTCATCGGCCACGAAGGCAGCACCGTCCTCGTCGTCCTCAACGGATTGCGACTGCTGCGAAACGTCGAGCCGAAGCGATCCGCGTAGCGTGCCTTTCCCATCCGACGCTTCCTTGGGGGCGCGGTTCGGACGAGGCACGCGGTTCAACCCGCATCCAACCGAGTGCCAAGACGTCTTCAAAGCACGCTTGTTCTGGGACTAGGCAGCGTTGCCGGTGGCGCAAACTCGGAGGTTTGTGACGCGGCGCCGTATGCCGGCGATGAGTTTGTCGGCCTGTTTGACGGCGGCCGTCGCGTTGCTCACCGCGAATCGCAGATTGTGCAGGTGGTGAAGCGAACTCTGTAGTTCCCGCCGCGCGTCGGCGCTCTGGGTACGCTCATAGCAAGCGGCCAGCGCACGGTAACGTGGCAGTTCGTGGTCGATCCTGCGTGAGAACTCTTCGGCATCGGCGCGAGCGATTCCTCGGATCTCGTTGATTCGGCGAATCTCGTCGAGCAGGGGCATGAGACTCACCATGTCGCGGATCACCGGCGCGGCGGCGCGCGGTCTGAGAAGGGGCGTCGCACAGGCGGCGGAATGTACATAGCGTCTGAACATCGTTCTGTCTCCATTCTTGCGTTCGGGGCATGCGGAACAACTCGCGTGGCGGCCGAACTTCACTACTTGCCAGAGCAAGCAATTGGTGTGCCAGACTGCGATGCGCGGGGCAGCAAGGGCGATAGAACTGCGTGAGGGGGCGTTCGCGACGGTTCAGCGGTGTATTCCCGCCGGCAGAGTGGCACGGGGCGGTGGGGCAAAACTCCCATGACCTGTGGACCAGCTCGTGGGTACGCCTCGCGTGCGGCGTGCATGGCGTTGCGCGGGTGGGTCGGGGAGCGACTGGTCGCATGTGCCTCTTTGTGGCACTGGACGCTTGCTGTTGCGGGATTATGCGCGTGTTGAGACCTGACACGCAGCGGGTGCCCGCCGGTGTCGCGGTGTCTCGTTCGCGTTCGGTTGTGGTCTAAACCGGATGGCAGAACGCACTTATGGCGATTGGGTGGCGGCGTTCCGACTGCTGGCACGCGTCCTGATATGGCACCGCTGGTCAGTACTTGGCGCGACCGCCGGTATCGGTGAGTGACCACTGCCACGGTGCCGCAAGTAATCGTGTCAATCGGAGCATCGCGATGATCACGCAACAACAGCTTAACAACTTTGACTGGTCGGTGGATTCGTGGGAGCAGCCCGCGTCGCGGTCCGGCGGCGACTTCTCGGTATCAGCGCGGTCGGCGCAGACGCTGCGTGTTTTTCTGGGCGACGTCACCGGCCATGATGAGCAGGCGGCGGAAACCGCTCGGCGCGTCAGGCGAATCATCGGTGTCCTTCCGGCAAGGGTGTATGACGCGATTTGACCGGGCCGGTATCGT
>JAJDDR010000470.1 GCA_029260255.1 Phycisphaerae bacterium | reverse complement strand
CCTGCTTTGACGGGACTTCTGTGTGCGATGATCTGAATATCGATATTGGAGGTCCTTTCGGGGCGTGCGCTCCGGACGGATTCTGCAACATCCACGACGCCAATCATGCCTTGACGGGTTTCTCGGGAACGAATCCCTGCGCGTGTCCCGCCGGTGCGGCCCCGACGATCGGGCACCAGATCGTCGGCTCGGCGTCTCTCGTTGCGGCGGCGCGCCAACGCTCGATTCGTCCGGGCGGCGAAA
This sequence comes from Phycisphaerae bacterium, assembly GCA_029260255.1. Taxonomy (GTDB): domain Bacteria; phylum Planctomycetota; class Phycisphaerae; order UBA1845; family UBA1845; genus OFTM285. The sequence continues at coordinate 12,901 of JAJDDR010000470.1, read as the reverse complement.
TCGAGGTCGACGTGTTCCTGAACGAGCCCCTCGATGATCTCCGCGGCTATCAGTTGGACGTTGCCGTGCACGGCGGCCGTTCCGGCGTTTGGGAGTTGAAGGACATTCGGATCGAGCAACGCGCCGACCACGTGTTCGCCGGGTTGGACGACACGTTCGATGCGTTCAACACGCAAACGGGACAGATGCTCTGCGGTCTCGATGGCACGGGCGTCGCGACGTCGGGTCGTGCGTATCTGGCGACGTACACCTACGGTGTGTCGGCGGATGCATCCGGTACGTTCACTGTCGATGTGCGCCGCGAAGGGCAGACATTCCTGATTGCCTCGGACGACGGCGAGGTGGACCTGACTTCATCGTCACCGGCCGTCGCTGTTGTCGCGCATGGGCGCAATCGCAGGCTGCGCTGAAACACCACCTCGCACGTAGTGTCACTCCATGGCACTCTCGGAGAGAGTCCCATTATCAAGAACCCGGGTTTACTCACACCGGCAGGATCAAAGACACACATGCCATCACGGACGTTGCAGGCGTCCGTGCAAGTGCCATCGTGAACCTCTGACTCTCACTTGATATTGCGCATGAGGTTTGCGCGGATTCTCGCGATGAAAACCCATCGAATGCTTGATTTTTCGACCCCATTCTTTTAAGTAAGTAAAGTAATGATCCGTGTTGCGCGCCTCAGTACGTTGCCGAGGCCGATCGAATCGGGCATGCGATCGCGATTCGATGGGGCATGGAAAGTTGCTTGTGATCGCAGGTGAAGGATGTGGGCCATGAAGCGTGGTTACGTGAAAGCAGGGCGCGCGATTGTCGCACTCGTTCTGCTGGTCGGTGGAGTCTCTCGGGCTTTGGGGGAAGAAGTCTGGTCGGCCCGTAACGGGACGACAACGCTGAGTTTGTACCATGAGTCTCTGGGCGAACTGGGGCTGACCGTTTCGGCCGAGTTGGAACAGGCGTCCCCACAGATGCCGTTTACCCAGGAAGTGCTCGAGGTGGATGGACGCACCGACCTGACGTTCACCGTGAAGGACGGCAGCGTCGTCGAGGTGTTTGGTAACTGGTTACATCTGGCGGAAGGGCTGACCCTGGTCGTGGGTGATGCCGAGTGGACCGTCTCCGCGTTGGGGTTTGCCAGTGAGACGCTCGTCGCGCCGCGCGCCGCCGAGCCCGGCGCCGCAACGCACTGCGGAGTCGGCTGCGTTCAGCTCGATGGTCTGAAAGTGGGATTCAACCCGCGCGACCAAAAGTTCACCATTTACGCTCGCGAGTTGTCGATTTCACCGGCCTTGGCCGAAACACTCGGTGCGCCGGAACTGGCCGGAACGGTCCTCGGGTCGGCCCACATGATCCTGGACGCTCAATGGACCGGCGGCGACGAGCCTCGCCCGGTCGACGCGCTCGACGGTGACGGTCCCGCGGAAGGCGGCGTCGGCCCCGACGTGACTCTGTGCCAGGTCTACAACCTGCGGCAGTTCGGACGCGTTGGCGGCGTCGTGGGATTGTCATCCGCGGGCACGAGTTGGAATGTCGGTGATGTGCGGCTTGACTGGTTCGGCAGCCCGAACCCGCGCCACCCGTTCATCGTTTACAACGTGTTCCGCATCAAGGATGATCGCTTCGAGCAGATCGGCCAGTCGTGGATCAAGCACGGATGGTGCGCGTTGGACAACACTCAATGCGGAGGAAGCTGCCAGGGAACCGGATGCAGCACGCTGAATGTCAACTGCACGGACACCTACTCATCGTCTCTGAACGCGTCCCAATCGGGTCTCGGTCCGCGCGATGAGGTCAATCCGTGGACCGGCACATGGACCTATGCCGGCTCGCACTTCGCCGCGGGGGCACAGTCGCACAACCAGATCCAGCACCGGATCGCGGTGAAGGACGCCGATCTGGACCCCGCGCAAAACGCGGGCGCGACGTACTACTTTGACCAGATCTACATCTGCTACGACGACGTCGACGTGATGAACAGTTCGGGTTGGAAGCCCGCCACGCCGGTCGGCGCGCCCGGCGGTATGTGGCAGTTTACCCAGAGCGGCTCCGGCACCATGCCCACCAGCGGATTCGCCTACGACGCCTGGGATGGTGCGCGGCAGACACTCCTCGCCCAGGAGATCCCGGTCGTTGAGTTTGAATCACCGGACGGTCGATGCGTTCTCTCGGCCAAGGCAACGGATTTGGGTGGCGGAACGTGGCACTACGAGTACGCGCTGTTCAACATCGACATGGACCGGAAAGTGAATTCGTTCCGTATCCCGATTCCGGCCGGCACGAACGTCACCAACGTTGGGTTCCACGCCGTTGAGTCGATGGACGAGCCATACTCGAACACGCCGTGGACGCCGGTCGTCGGTGACAACAGCGTGACTTGGTCCACCAGTGACAACCCGGTGCGTTGGGGCACCTCCTACGCCTACCGGTTTGACGCCGATGTCCCTCCGGGCGACGTGACGGTGACCCTGGGAATGTACGAGCCGGGCACACCCGCGACGGTCGCCGGGACGACCACCGGTCCGTTCCGCGCGGGACCGGCGATCGTGCATGGCTCTGATGGGGTTAGTTTCTCCAACTGGGCGTTCACCGGCTTCATTGACGCCGCCATGGAGAGCGACGATGGGCAGAACGTCAACCTTGGTTTGAACGAGTTCACGATCCAGTTCAGCGAGGCCGTCCAGAACATCGGCGGCGGTCCTTTGAGCGCTGACGCGTTCGTTGTCCGTGAGACCGGTGGCGCAGCGCCCCCGAACGTGACCGGGTTCACCGCCTTGCATGACCAGGAGGTCACGCTGACGTTGGACCGCAACATCACGCTCACCGAGTGGACCACCATCGAAGCCCACGTGCAGAACACGAGCGGCGTCGCGATCGAGAACCTCGGCGATCTGGGACCCGGCGTAGCGGAGCCCGACCGCATCGATATCGGGTATCTGCCGTGTGACATCAACCAGGACGGAACGGTTTCGCCGTTCGATCTGTTGACCTTCCGTCAGATCACCGTTGACCTGTTCGATCACGATTCGGGCGTTGATGGGGACTACATCGATACCGATCGTGACGGGTCGGTTTCGCCGTTCGATCTGCTGGCGTTCCGTCAGTTGATCAACGGCGTGTCGCCCCCGGCGACGCAGTCTTGGAACTCTGCTTCGATGGGCAGCGCGCGACCGTAGCTCAACCGCAACTCCGCGGGCAGGCGAAATGCCGGTCCGCAGATTAAGTGCCGGGTACGAAGCATGCCTCGTACCCGGCTTTTTTTGTCTACCGGGCGAGCGCTGAATCGCCGCTACGGTCGAACCGATTGCAGCATCCACTCGCCCTGCACGAACCGGGCGAAATCGGCTCCGGCAAGATCCCGAATCGTGCGTTGAAGTTCCTGGCGATCCAAACTGGAAATGCGCACTGACTCAATCAGCAGGTTGGTGCCGTGAAAGGACGCCACCGCGTCCGGGCGGGGCGGCGTGTTCTTGGTGCGACTGATGTAGTTCCGGGCGGCGTACCGCTCGACGAACCACTCCATGGTGGCATCTCCCGCGTGTCCCCAACACGGTGCGGCCGCGATCACCTCTCCGGGTGTGCGGCCGACGAGATCACGAAAATCGCCGCGTAGTGCCTCGTTCGACACCACGACAAGCTGATTCATCTTCGCATCGCGCAAGCTCCGGATGAGGCTCGCCGATGTGCGCGCGTCCGACCAGGTGAGCACAACTTCAGCCGCTTCGTTCCGCAAGGGAGACCAATTCTCGTTCGGATACTCCGCCCCGGTCGGGACGGCGATCTCCGCGACGACGCGGTGGCCCCGACTGGTGACGCGCGCGATCCAGTCGTCGACGTGTCGACGCGATGGCTCGCCGGCCGTTCGCAGCACCGCGAAGCGTGTAACTCCGAGCGTGTCGATGATGAAGTCGATGATCCGTTGATGCGAGGCGGTACCATCGATCGGCGCCCGGAAGACCCATGGGCTGATCGACTCGTCCGCGGTCGGCGGTGTCAGGGAGACGTTGACCAGCGGCGCCTCCGTGCGCAACGCCGTCAGTGTGCTCGCGCAGCTTCCCGCTCGGAGATGCCCGACAAGCCCGCACAACGAACGTCGTGTGCCCAGAGCGAGATACTCGTCCTCAAACGTGCTCCACCCGTAGTTCGCAAAGACATAGCCCTCCGGAGCCGAGGCCATTGAAAACGGTATCGTGTCGCGATACCCGCCCCGGCTGTTGGCCCGTTCGACGGCCAATTGTATCGCCAGCAGGTCCGGTCGTGTGGACCGAGAGATGTCGTGCGCCTCAGCCGCCGGCAAGGCGACCGTCCGCGTGGCCGGTCCGAGGAAAGCTATCTCGATCGCCGGCGGCGGTGGTAGCTTGGCTGGTGTAGTGGACTCCCGGCGGTCGGACTTGTTCGGCTTGATCTTATTGATCGGGACCCTGTTCGTCGCGTGTGCCAGACCGTTTGCCGTGCCGACCCATACGCCGTTCTTGTCAGCGGCCAGGCAGCGAATGCGATCATCGGGAATCGTCGAAGGCAACCCGCGCGTCGGAATGGTCTGCCCGCCGCGCGGCGTGATCGTCGCGTCCTCCCCATGCCTGTACGTGAGCCACGTCTCCGAGACGGAATCGGTGAGGATGTGCAAGCCGCGGTCCGTCCCGACAAGAACGCGGCCATCTTCGGCCGCTGTGAAGCACTGGACCATGTTCCCCACTCCCCAGAGACCGTGGGACGGGTGATGTGTCCAGCTTCCACGACCGTCCCATCGCCAGTAGCCGTTCAGCGAGACCGACCGCAAGCCGGTGCCGACCGCCGCCATCGCCAGAACGCCGCGGGGTCTTGACGACCGGCCCGCCGCTGCCGTGGGCGTGTGGTTCATCCACCGATCGCGTCCGGAATCGTACCGCTGTATCTCCCCGGTCCAGACCGCGGCGTACAGCGAATCGCCGAACACGCAGAAGTTGGCGACCGCGGTTTCCGGTCGGTCCGCGCGTCGTTCGGCGTACAGACTCCAACTGCCATCCGCCACGTCGAATGCACTGATGCCGCCGTTGGTCGCGACCCAGATCCTCCCACCGGAAATCGTGATGTCGAACACCATGTTGCCCGCCAGCGCGCTGTTGAACTGATCGAATCGATCGAATCGGCCGCCGCTGAAGCGAACCAGACCGCCTCCCCACGTGCCGAGCCAAAGGTCCCCGGTCTGCCGTTCGGTCTCGATGGCGCTGACGGCAGCCCAAGGTAGCCCGCTCGCAACGGTCCACGACCGCCACCGGCCGTCTTCGAGCATCGCCAACCCCCCGTCCGTACCGACCCAGACCCGCTCACCCGAGAGATGCACCGCGCGAATGTAATTGCCGGGAAGTCCGTCGGCGGTCGTAAAAACGCGCCAAGTGTCGTACGCCCATGCGGAGTCTTCGATCGGCGCCGCGGAAGAAGACGCACACAGCGCCAGCATCATGCACAGTCCGGGGATTCTCCGCGCGCCGCGCCCACCGATCCGCAATGCCCATCCACCCATGTTACAACGCCTTGAGGTACTCGATTAAATCGTTGAATTGCCGGCGCGTGAGATCGCTGGTCACGCCGTGCTCATCGTACAGGTTGCAGCGCGTCCAGATCTCCTCGAGCGTCGGCGCGCTGCCGTTGTGCAAGTACGGCGGACTGCCGTAGATACTCACGAGGTGCGGCGCATCAAACGCCTTATTGGCGCCGCCCGTGTCGTGGTAGTAGACCATCCCGAAGTACCCGAACTCGCCGACCTCATGAAGATCGCCGACATCGATGTCGACCGGCGCATCCAGCCACATCGTCGTTCCCACGGACGCGGACGTCCGCGCCGTCTTGTACCCGCGGCTGTGGCAGGTTGTGCATCTCCGCGCGCGGAGGATGGGCTTGCCGTTGCTCGTCGCGCGCCGCTCGAATATCAACTTCCCGCGGCGCTGGGCGATGGTGAGCCCGCGCTCTTGGCGGTGCCGGTTCGGCGGTCGGGGAATGACGCTCAGGTATTGGACCAGAGCGTTGAGCTGCCGGGGCGTGTACGGAGCGAGGCGCGTGAAAAAAACGGCAAGGCGCGGTCCACACTGGTGACTCAGCGACGGGTTCGTACCCTCCCACTTGAACGGAGCCGTGTCATAGATCCCGCGCAGCGTTCGATTGTCTACCGGGTGCATGCCGATTCCGTCCGCCTCGATGTCAAACGTGAGACCGTTGATGTGACCATCCGGGTGGCAACTGCGGCACGAAAACTGACGACCGAAAGTGATGTCCGCACTGTGAAACACGCGCTCTCCCTCGCGGATCGCCGTGACGCGATCGGGACCGCCCAGCGAAATCCGCCGCACTTCGGAGTAGCCTTCGGTGTCGATCACCGAGATGGAATCGTCGAGCGCGTTTGCCACATACGCGAACCGCCCTTGGGGCGAGAAAACAACGCCGCGCGGATTGGTGCCCACATCAATGCGCTTGACCACGAAGCGGGCGCTCATGCCCAAATGATTCGGAAGAACCTCTTGCCGCTCAGCCGCGGTTGCCTCGTGCAGCGTATCGAGCAGAGCCTCGATGTCGACCACCGCGACCTGGTTCGCTCCGCCGCTGGTGACCAGCGCGACGCGTCCATTCGGACTGACCGCGATGTCGTCAGGATCGGGGAAAGCGTTGTTCGGTTCATCGAGCAAGACTTGGTCCGCACGCCCGTCCGGCAGAATGACGCCCAGACCGTTGGTGATCGTCCAGCCCTGAGCCAGCCGCGATATCGGAACCAGGTGCTTCGTACGCATCAGCGTGACCAGCACGACGCCGCTGCCCGGCACCGAAGCGATCCCCTGCAACATGTTCGCATCGCGAAGCAGGATCCGGTTACGCACGGTCCGGCTGCGCGTGTCGATGACTGACACTTCCGACACGGAGGGCCGCAGGAACGCGATCGAGTTCGGCCTCACGCTGGAGAGGTACAAGGAGGCGCCGTCCTCGCTCAGCGCGAGTGACCACGGTCCGCGTCCTGCCGCCAGCCGTTTGAGCTCCGAGAACCGCTCGGTCTCGATGACGGAGACGTCGTTGCGCTCAGTGTTGAGCACGAACACGTGCTCACCGGTCGCATCGGTGAGAACGCCGTGAGGCTCGTTGCCTACGCCGACGGAGTCGGTCACCGCGCCGGAAGCGGTGTCGATGACGCTCAGCGTGTCACTCAGGCGATTGGTGACGTAGAGCGTCTTACCGTCCGGACTGACGGCGACGTCCTGCGGTTGCCGGCCGACGCCAATCTCGTGCAACACGCGACCCTTCGCGGGGTCCACCACGACGAGGCTGTTGCTGTGCTGGCAGACGACATAAACCCGAGTGCCGTCGGGCGAGCACGCCAGGTTGACGGGCGTTTTGTAAAGCGCCTCGGTGAGCGGCATGCGGTAGAGTTCCTTGAGCACGGCGGTGTGCGACGGCTTCTCCCCGTGGCACTCCTTGCACGTCGCGCGGTCGCCCGGAACGATGCCTCCGAGAATCTCCTCGCGCGGCACCGCCGGCCAGGCGCAGGACGCCTCGGCGTGCATGCCCCCGGCGTCGTGGCAGGCCTCACACTGCACACCGTGCGCAATGTCGAAAGTCGGAGCGGTCCATCGGGGTCCGACTTCGCCCGCGGTCGCATGGCAACCGAGGCAGACGCGGCTCTCCTGCGGTGACTTCGCCACCCCGCACAGCGCCGCGATGTGAGACGCTTCCGTCCGCGCGAGCGATCGATACGACCGGTGATGCTCCGGTATCTCCTCCAGCGTGCAGACACCGGCCGAATGCTCCGACGCGTCGTGACATTCCAGGCAGACGTTTCGACCCACGAACAGCGGGATTCTCCGCTCCTGAGCGAGCGAACGATCGGCCGGCGGGATGAGCGCCGCTTGAAGCGAGACGAGAAACCATGCCCGCTTCATCGTTGCGACTCCGTCGAGCCCCGATCGCGGGCGAGAGGCCGCGGCGGTATGCGCAGCGCACGGACGAATCGGTTGGGCGGCGTCAGTTCGCGATCCTCGTGGCAGCCGATGCAACCGCGGTTCTCGTTGGGCATGACCCACAGCCAGCTCCGCATCTCGCGCAGCACGTCCCCCCGAGTGTTGAGCGTAATCAGGCGCATCGGTGTGCGTGCCGGGACCTGCATGGCAAACGACCCGTCAGACTCGACGGCGATCTCGCCGAGTAAAGTGTCGCCTCGTGGCACTCCACCGCCGTCCGTGCGCACCGGAGAACCCATCACACGTACCCGTGCGATGCGTTCGTCCGTCCGAGTCGTTCCGGTGAGGTAGGCGTCCAGGCAATAGAGGACGCCCGTGGAGCGATCGTCCTTCACCGAACTCGAGCGTCCCGCCGGCACGGAACGCGGACCGATGGGTCGCGCAAAAACCTCGTGCCAGTCCGGCGAGTCGAATATCGGCGTCATCGCTACTCCGCTTTTCCGGTCAAGCCAGTAGATGCCGAAAGTGCTCGCATCGTTGCTCCGGTAGGAGACAATAAGCCGATCGTTGCCCAGCGCCGCCGGCGATGCAATGGCGCCATCCGCGACGTCCTTGATAACACGTCGCGTGTGCAGGCTCCGCATGGACGATACCCCTATCAACCTGCCGCCACCGCCGCGCGACGCCGACCGATTCTCGACGAACACCACCTCGCGATTACCTGATTCGAACGGCATCGCCGGAACCGTCTCGGATTCGGCGAATATGAAGACGTCCGTGCCGTCCGTGTTAACCGTGAACAGCGAAGACGCACCGTCGCTGAACAGCAGCCGACCGTCGCTGAGGACCGCGGGATCGAACGCACCGTTCGGAGCGAACGTGATTCGCCGCAGCGCCGTGCCGTCGAGTCGACACGTGTACACCGCGGGGGCATCTCCGGGCTCCTGCCGGACGCAGACGGCAACCTGAAACTCGGGTTTCACCGATGTCATCGTGTAGATGGTCGACAGGTAGACCGCCGCGATGCAGTGCCCTGGACCAGTGGTCACTTGGCGCAGGCCCGTACCATCGACTCCGATCTCCCACACCGAGGGCGGATCATCCGCACCCTTCTTGCCGACAAACAGAATCCGCCGTCCATCAAAGGACATATCGGACCGACCCGCGGACGCAAACGCAGGCGTCAGGACGGTAAGCGAACCCGATTCGTGCGATGGATCGTAAATAACGATCCGGCTGCCCGTGGGGAGTACGATGGAATCGCCGTCCGAATCACGCGGAATCTGCGTGAACACCAGCCGCGCCGGCACAGAAACCGACGGCGTGATCGGACCGGCCAATACGCCGAGCCCGACAGCGGCGGCGATCGCCACGGTCACACAATGCCGCCTAAACCCCAACATGCTACGCCAGTATAAGCACCCGTGCCGCAGCCTCGCAAGCGACGACCACCCAGCAGCGGGTGCCCCGTTCTTCGCCGTAGGCGAAGGGTGGGGGACGGATCATGCCATTGACGATTGCGGATTGGTCAGTCCCCACCCATCGCGAAGGGTCCGGGGGCACGCGCCTGCCCCCGGGCCATTAACTGTGAACTGCACGGTCCGATCGTCGGATCGGTCGCTAGTGCAACGTCTCGCCCGCCCAGACTCTCGTGGACGGCGGCGACACGCCGTTCACCAGTTGCCGAAACACGAGCAGGTCAAACGGGTCCAACGCCCCGCTTCGATTGGTATCGACGAAGTCGTCGGCGACGCCGATCTTCGGCTTGAGTATGCCGTTGGCGTACTGGCGGAATACCAGGAGGTCGAAGGGGTCATTCGTGCTGTTCTGATTGACGTCCGTGGGCAGGTAGCCGACCCTCATGCGGTTCGGGTCGCCGTAGCCGGCGCTCAGAATGACGTGCCCGGTTAACAGGCTGATTGCGTCCACAGTGAATATGGTCGTCTTCTGCAACGGTAGTTTCCGGTCCAGCGTCAGCACGATGCTCGGGTTACCGGTGGTATCGACGTCGGTTATCTTGGGCATGTCCGTGCCGCTGCTGACCTGAACGGTGAAGTCGGCCGCGGTGAGCGGGTCGCCCGCCGGCTCGCGCCTGCCCACCGGCTCGGCGAACACGATGGTGAATTTTTCGATCCCCAGGTCGACGTTGATCCCGTCGCTACTTTCCTGACGCGGGTCGATGTATCCGCTGAAGGCGTGCTCGGCGAAGGACACGCCGGCGACCCCTTGCACGATGCGCGGCTGACACACGTCAAGGCTGCCGCTACCATCCAGGTCGAGGTCGGGGAACTCGGCAATCTCGCACACGTCGATGAGCCCGTTCGGACCTGTCGGTCCCAGCGGATCACAATCACCCAGATTAAACTCGTTGCACGGTCCTTCGACACCGACGCACCGGTTGAATTCGTACACGCCCATGTCCAGGTAGGTCGGCATCCCGGTTCCCGCGTCCACCGTGCAGGGGTCGTCGAGGACGCGCGGCTTGTCGGCCAGATCGTTCGTCACGCCCGACGGCAGGTTGGTCGAGTCGGCCGCGTCGATGCAGGGCGAGCCCGTCGCCAGCCAGTAGTCGTTCGTGGCGTCTTCGTCCTGCGCCGTCGGGTCCAGGAAGGTGGGGTCGGCGTCGGTGTTGCCGTTACTCAGCGGTGTGAGATGCATGACGTCACTGTAGGTGACGACCTCTATGCCACCGCCGCCGTCGGAAATCTGAGACGCATAGCTCGTCGTCCCGTTGGGGAAGGCGTTGTCCCACAGGATGCAACTGGTGATCTGAGGATCCCGGCCAAAGAATCGAATTCCGCCGCCGCTGTTTGCGGCGTTGCCGATCAGCGAACAGAATTCGAGCTTGGGATTCGGGCCGCTCGTAGTCGTGTCGCTGAAGTAGATGCCCCCGCCTTCGTCTGCGTCATTACGCAGAAACAGCGTGTTGATGAACTCGAAGGGTGCGACGCTCACACTCGCCCAGACCGCGCCCCCTTCGCCTCCGGCGTCATTATCGTTGAACTCGCACAGCGTGAACGTCGACGGGCCGCCCGGCATGTACACCGCACCGCCGGTGGAGCCCTGGTTACCGCGAAAGTCGCATTCCACCAGGTTTGCGCCGCCCGTTCCGAAGGACACCGCTCCGCCCTGGCCGGACTAGTTCTCGACGAATAGGCACCGCGTGAGGATCCCGGCCGACAGGGCTTCCTTGTACATGATCGCCCCGCCGTTCGTGGCGGCCTCGTTTCGGAAGAACTCACAGTCCGTCAGAGTCGGGATACTGTTGAAGTTGTCGATCGCACCGCCGGCGCCTCCGCCCTGAACGAAGTTACGGGCGATGTTGTCTTCGAACCTGCAGTTTGAGATGTTCGGATCGCTCCCGCCGAGGTTGATCATCCCGCCGCCGAAGATGGCCAGATTCTTGCGGAACACGCAGGAAGAGATGGTGAGGTCGGCGTCGACATTGTACATCCCTCCGCCGTCGGTACGGGGAGGGTTGTCCGCGTCGGCGCGCCCCCCGTAGATCGTCAGCCCGTCAAGCAGCGTCGTCGCCCCGACGTGCGTGTCGGGAACCACGACGTGGTAGTTGTTCTCGGCGTGTGTTGGAAACTGAGGGCCAAAGTTCGGATCATCGTCCCCATTCAAATCCCCGCTGAGAATGGTCTCCTCGGTGCGCGCATCGGGATCTTGCGCTCCGCATCCCGCGTAGCCACCGTAAACCTGCACGCCGTTGTGCAGCACGAACGAGTCGAACCGCTCGGCGGACGACGGCGTACATGGAGAGGGGTCGCACACACCCGTCACATAGATCCCGGACGCGACACGAATGATGTCGCCCGAAGCGGCGGTGTCCAGCACACCGCGGAGGTCGTTCTTCGCGATGCACCAAGTGGTGCCGTCCCCTCCCGGCGAAGCGCCCACATCCACGTAGACGACCGCGGCCCGCGCCGTCGCGCCCAACGCAAACATCGCAATCACAGCAGTCCCATAATAGTTCCTCATTGGTAATCGCTCCTTTCATTGAAGCAAAGCAGAATTCCGCCAGCGCTCCACTGCGCTGACGCGACAATCGTTCCGACTAAAGTGTTCGGTGACGTGTTCTTGAATGTCTCGATAGCAGCGCCACGAGCGTCCCTAGGCTGAGCAGATGGATCGTCTGCGGCTCCGGGATCACGAATTGCATTCGCAGCTCCGTGTCATATTCTCTGCCCGAGCCTGGACCCATGCTTCCGCTGCCCATCATCTGTGTCGTGATGCGAATCAGATCCCCGGCCGATCCCTGGAGAACCGTCTCGACATCGGGCAAGCTGATGTCGGTCTCGACCAGGGTTTCCGAGCGGGTCACGTTCTCGATGAGGACGTGCGTCGCCCCCGTGAACGGCGGTCCATACATGTCATCGATGTCGAGCTCATAAAACCACTGAAGCTCGTCTGTGGGCATCTCGAACTCGATCACCGAGAAGAGCTCGGCCTCAGCCATCCCGCCGGGGTTGTCCCCCCCGGGCAAGAACGACGGAAAGTACCCTGCCAGCAATTCGACCTTGACATAGAACGTGTCTCCGATCGCGTCCAGGTACGACTCGGCAAACGCCATCGCGGATGCCCCCAGAGACCCGGGTCGCGTATCGTCGTCGGCGGCAATGATGAACCCCGGGCTGTCCGGTACATCCCCGCAGCCTTCCTGCGACATCACCGGTCCGCCGTCAAACACATTCGCCGTAGCGCTGGCGCAGAAGTCCTCATTCCAGGACCAAATCCCCTCCGCTCGCGCCGCGCCGACCTTGATGGCACAGGTCAGCAAAATGATCGCGGTCATGTTCGTACGTGTCATGTCCATTCCCTCCGTTTCAACAGAACGGCCGCGCCAACGGCCAGCAAGGAAAGAGTCCCTGGTTCGGGGACAACAAACTGCATCCTGAGTGTGGCCGCGTACACTTTCTGTGATCCCGGACCCATACTCCCGCTACCCATCATGTCCGACGTGATGCGGATCAGGTCTCCCG
>JAJDDR010000469.1 GCA_029260255.1 Phycisphaerae bacterium | reverse complement strand
CGCGTACATCGTCGTGCTCTTACCGCTGCCCGTCGGCCCGCTGATGAGGATGATCCCGTGAGGCCGGCGGATCAACCGCTCGAACGCCTGCTTGGTCTCCAACTCCATCCCCAGCTTTTCGAGCTTCACCTGCGAGCGATCCATGTTCAACAGACGCATGGTCACGCGCTCACCATGCACCGTCGGAATCACCGCCACACGAACGTCGATCTCCTGCTCGAAACTCGTCTGCGTGAACCGCCCGTCCTGAGCCTTCCGCCGCTCGGTGATGTCCAGCGTGCACAACACCTTCACGCGCGAGATCATCGCCGCCGCCGCCTCCAGCGGGAACGCACGCGCCTCGATCATCCGCCCGTCGATCCGCATCCGAATGCGAAGGCGATCCGCCTCCGGCTCGATGTGAATGTCGCTCGCTCGGCGGTCGACGGCCTCGTCGACGATGCTGTCGAGCTGCTCGACCATGTTGAGCCCCGACGCCGAGACCTGTGCGGTTGGCCGAACCGACGGCGACATCTCCACCATGCGCGCACCCTTCTCGCGCGCCTCGCCGTAAATCTCGTTGTGCAGATCCGTGATCTGAAACCGCGGGCTCACCACGTACTGCAAAGGCCGGTCGAAATGCTCCGCCAACGCCGCCCGCACGCTCGGGTCGACCGGGTCCGCGACCGCCACCACGAGCTGCCCCGTAACCTCCCCGAACACCAGACACTGCTTCCGTCGCGCCACGTTCTCCGGCAACGACAGCACCCACGGCACCGAAGGACGCCGCCGCGTCAGATCGAGATACCGCAACCCGTGCAACTCCGCATACGCCTGCGCCGCGTCCGCGTCGCTTAGAACATCGCTGCCGAGCAGCATTTCGACGGGTGCCATGCCGGCCAGCGCGCTTTCGGTAAGAAGCACGTTCAGCGCGGAACGCTTCATCACGCGCTTATCGAGCAGCTTCAGCAGGATTTTCGGCTCCGTATCGATTGCCGCGATCATGATCGTGTCATCCGTGGCTGATTACGCCGATGAGGGCGTCGTCGTCGCAGGCGCTGCCGCCGCGATGCTTGTCACACGCATCCACGATCCGGGCGATCACGTCCGCCGGCGTGCCGAACGCACCCGGGTCCAGCAGCAGATCGTGCACCCGCTGGCTGCCCAGCGCCTCGCCCGCCGCGTTGGACATCTCCGGCAGCCCGTCCGTGTGGCAGATCAACCGGAACGACGCCGGCAGATCGACCGACGCGGCCTCGTACCCGTAGCTCGGGTCGATACCCAGCACCAAAGACGGCTGGTCCAGCGTCACCAGCCGCCCGGCGCCGACCAGCACTAGCGGCGGCGGACCGCCCGCGTTGATGTACCGCACCTCGCCCCCCGGCGGATCCACGTCCAACAGCGCGCACGTCACCAACTGCCGCGCCCCGCGCGCCGTCGTCGACCGGTTGATCGCCGATACGATCGCCGCAATGTCCCGCGAACCGCCTTCCACCGTCAGCGCCGTCTGAACCGCCATGCGTATCGCCGCCGCCTGCGCGAATCCCGAGACGCCGTGCCCACCCGCGTCCATCACCAGCACGAACATCCGCTCTTCTCCCGCGTAGACGACGTCGAGGAAGTCGCCGCACCGCGCGCGACCGGCCATCAGCTTCACCGAAATATCGAACGACTTGCTGCCCACCGGCGGAACCGTCATCGCCAACTGCATCCGCCGGAGCGTCGCCAGCCACATTGGCCCCACCGCGCTCTCGTTGGCCGCCAACTGCTGCGATGCTTCCGCCATCAGAGCCCCGATGTGCGCCCCCGCCACCGCGATCTCGTGAACCGCCTGCTCCGAAAACGCCTGACCCGACGTGGGCCGATCCACATAGACGACCCCCACCACGTCCTTGCGGTACAGCAGCGGCGCCACCAGGCCCGCCGACGCATAACCCGCCTTCGCGTCCACCTGCCCGTTCTTCTGCGGGTACCGGCCCGCCACAGACTGAAGCAGCGCCGAATACGCAAACGTCTGGCTCACCGGCATGCGTGCCACCGCCTGTCCCCCACTCAGTCCCCGATGAGCCACCGGACGGAGTTCCTTGTTCGACTCTCCGCGAAGTGCCACGAACCCGCGCTCGGCACCCAGCACGACCATCAACCGCCCCAGCGCCGCCCCGGCCACCTCCTCCGCTCGGGCAGGGTACCCCGCGTCGGACCCCAGGGTGGCCAACTCGCCGTAACGCGGCAGAGGCAGCGTCACCGGCGACTTGATCTTGATCCACTCCGTCCCTACGGGATCGTTGCGGTCGGGCGTCATGAACGAGAGATCGATTGCCTGCTCGTCGCCCGCCTCGTCGATAAACTCCAGGACGCGCGCCCCGATACGCACCATGTCGCCGTGCGAGAGCAGCGTCTCGCTGATCTGCTGCCCGTTGACGAAAGACTTGTTCCGACTGCCCAGATCGCGAATGCGGTACCGCCCGTCCGGATCGCGATCCACCCGCGCGTGCTCCCGCGAGATGAGATCGTCCACGATCATGAGCTGGCAGGACTCCACCCGCCCGATCGTAAACGTGTCATTGCTCAGTGCCCGTGTCCGCAGCACGTGCTGATCATCGAAGAATCGTAGTTGCGCCATAATCTCGAATACTACCCCCCCCCGCCTGCAAAGCAATGTGGCGTCGTCCGTAGCGTGCCCCACCCTCGCGCAGCAAGGAGGACGGACGATTCGATTGCGGACTGCGGGCCTGTGACGTCTGCTCTTGTGTACGACCCGGTGGCGGCACGCACTTCGCGGAAGTGGAGGTCCAGTGTAGTGTTTCAACCAGATGGCGCCTTATCCGAGCCGCGACCGTAAGGGAGCGGACGAGAGAAACCGCTCCCTTACGGTCGCGGCTCGGTTAACAAGAACGTCGGTAACTATGAAACACGACACTGTCGCGGGGGCGCGAACCGCAAGAAGTGCGCCTTCTGGAACGACGACACTCCGGTTGTGGCCGAGGAAATCGACCCGCTCGGGACAGTGGTCGAAGACGGGGCGGTATTGTTCGAGAACCGCATCCTGCAAGGCGTACGCCGAAGCGGACCACAATGGGTGTTCGACCCCGCCGGCGACTGGCGCGACAATCGAACGGGGAGAGCCTTGGGATCAAATGCACGGGCGGCATCTGCCCCTACATAGGCATTGTTGACAGCAGTCAACCAGAATCTGACGTGCGAGCCGTTCGACTTGCTCCGATTGCGTCAGGCCTCAACGGAATCTTCAGTCCCGGATTGGGCGTCCTGACGGACTACTTCGACATAAACCGCAACGGCGTGTTCGGGCCCGACCCCAACGACCTGCTGGTGTTTCGCCAACTGACCAACGGCGTAGCACTGCCGGCCCGCCCGTAGCGCGCTGCGAGCGGATACGATTCACGGGTGCCCCATTCTTACGCGGCAAGCGTGGGGCACCGACGTTTCATCGCGAGGATGGAGGACCGGTCGTACCGGGCGCGATGTCCGTCCCCCACCCCTGGACAGAAGGGTGTGACCATTCCTTGTGGCAGGGTGCCTCGGCCGCATTGGGTAGGGCGGGTTTTACCCGCCGCAATGGTGCAAGAAGGCGGGTGGAATCCGCCCTACCCTTGGCATGCCACAATTGCTGGTCACACCCTGGACACAACCGAATACCCCGGCAAGGTTGACCATTCCGCGCCCAGCGGACATAGTGAGCGCCAATGACCACCGCCGTCGCACGCGATCAGCAATCGGAGTCGGACGTGTCTCCCGATGATAACTGGATCCTCAATCGGGCGCGAGAGATACTGCGCCGCGAAGCCGCCGCCATCGAAGACGCTTGCGAGAAGCTGGACAGCGCCTTCACCCAGGCCATCCGGCTCATCCTGGCGTGCAAGGGACGCGTCGCCATCGCGGGCGTCGGCAAGGCCGGCGACATCGGAAAGAAAATCCAGTCCACCATGGCCAGCACCGGCACGCCGGCCTATGTGCTGCACCCCGTCGAGGCGCTGCACGGCGATTTGGGCATGATCCGCCCCGATGACGTCGCCATCATGCTCTCCAAGAGCGGGACGACCGAAGAACTCGTCCGGTTGATCCCCGCGGTTTCCAAGATCGGCTGCAAAGTGATCCTGCTGACCGCGTCCAGACAGTCGCAGTGCGCCAAACTGGCGGACATCGTGATCGGCATCGGCGATACGCCCGAGGCCTGCCCGCTGGGAATGGCCCCGAGCTCCTCTACGGCCGCGATGCTCGCCGTGGGCGATGCGCTGGCCCTCACGTTGATGGACATCACCGACGTCGGTCCCGAGCAATACGCAGCCTACCATCCCGGCGGCGCGCTCGGCAGAAGTTTGATGCTCGTACACGAGATCATGAGGACCGGTCCCAATTGCCCGACCGTCCACCGCGATGCGACGCTCCAGGACTACGACCGCGTTGTCCGGCAGGCGCCCCTTCGAGCCGGCGCCGCCGTCGTCGTCGACGACGAAAACCGCCTCGTCGGGTTCTTCACGCACGGTGATCTGTCGAGATTGCTCGGCGAGCCCGACCACCCGGCCAAACGCCGGCTGAGCGATGTTATGACCGCCTCGCCAAAGGTCGTGAACATGAATGACAAGGTGGCCGACGCCCTGGCGCTCATGCAGCCCCACGGCATCGACGAGATTCCGGTCGTCGACGACGACCACCGCGTCGTCGGCATGATCGACATCCAGGACCTGCTCACCCGCGGCTTCTCCGTCTTCGACGAGGGGTGAGACTCACCCGCCCCGGTGCGTCGGGTGGCACTTGCCCGCAGCAGCGACGTCATCCGGGTTGTTCCGGGCACACGTGGTCGATATGATCTGTGTGGAGGTCAACAGCATGGGCTATACGGTGATTCTGGAACAGGAGCCCGACGGCGGGTACGTGGTGCATACGCCAGCCTTGCCCGGCTGTGTGAGTCAAGGCGACACGCGCGAGCAAGCCCTGGCCAACATCCGCGAGGCCATGGAACTGTACATCGAGGACTGCATCGAGGCTGGTGACCCCGTGCCCAAAGAGGTGGGTCGGGAGTTCATCGAGGTCGAGGCTGCTACCTGATGGGCAATTGGAGCGAACGCGACATGACAACCCGTGATGTTTTGTTGAAAGAGGTACAGCAGGTTCCCGAGCCGCTCCTGCAGGAGGTACTGGATTTCATTCGCTTCGTGCAGGTCAGGGTGGCCAGCGACCGTTTTGAGACGGCCGTAGCTAGCGAGCCGTTACTCAGCAAGGACTGGCTCAAGCCGGAGGAGGACGCCGCTTGGCAAGGTTTGTGAAAGGCGACGTGGTGGTGGTTCCTTTTCCCTTTTCAGACCTGACTCAGGCCAAACGGCGGCCGGCGCTGGTCGCCGCTTCCCCATCTGGTGACGACCTGATTCTCTGCCAGATTACCAGCCAGACCGTCCGCGACGGGTACGCCTTAGCCTTGAACGATGCGGACTTCCGTGACGGCAGCCTCAAGCAGCCCAGCAACATCCGTCCGAACCGCATTTTCACGGCTGACAAGCGATTGATCCTCTATCGTGTGGGTGGTCTGAAGCAGGAGAAACTGGAGGAAGTGACCCAGGCGATTGTGCACATACTCCGGGAATAGGGGAACGCTCCGTGGCGGGCCGGGTGCCCCAGGTCCTGTGGACCTGGGGGAACGATTGCTTCTGGGCGCGAGGTTAGGCTGATTGCTGGCCGCCGCGTCCCGATCGAATCGAGCCCCCAAGCGTGAAGCCTTGGGCCACCCGTCGAATCGATCCCCGTCACCTTATCTCCCGGGGTTCCTCGGAAATCTTCGTAGGAGCAAGTGACGATGAAAAGTATACCCTTTCTGTTAATGGCCCTCATGC
>JAJDDR010000468.1 GCA_029260255.1 Phycisphaerae bacterium | reverse complement strand
CTTGCGTGTTCTGCGCCATCGCTCGAAGCGTTGCCGACCTGCCTCAAGGCGGGCAGGAAGCGCCTGGGCTTTTGTAGATCTCATCAGCCGTTCTCCAGACCACCATCGGTCGGCGGCTGACGATACCGGCCCGGTCAAATCCCTTCATGCACGCTCACCGGAAAGACACGAATAGCCGCGTAGCGGCGCAAGTCAATAGCCAGGGGCGTCAGCCCCTGGTCCCGGGACGCCGCGCGATCCGATCATAGCCCCGTAAGGGGCGAAAGCACTTATCCCCGCAGCCGCGACGGATCGTACGCAACACCGTGACGATTCAGGAACACCTCGAGTTCATCGTCAAATGACCACGTTGCGTGATGACGCTCCTGGTCGGCGATGTATGACGTGACTTGATCCACTGCGGAATGACTGACCGTGAATGCCGCATAGCCGGACTGCCACGCGAAATCGCGGCTCGTCGGAAACGTCTCGTGGATCCACTTCGACGTGTTCGTCTTGAGCGTGCGCATCACCTCTGCGAGCGAACGGTCGGTGCGGAGTGAGAGGAGCAAATGAACGTGGTCGGCCGTCCCGCCGATTGCCAGGAGTTTCGCGTCCATGTTGCGAACGATTCCACCGGTGTACTCGTCGAGGCGATCCCGAACGTCGTTTGGTATGGACTGCACGCGGTCTTTCGTACTGAAGACAACATGATAGTACAGGCAGGTATATGTCTGGCCCTTGTCGGCGTCCGATTCATCACTGTCGCCCCTCCCGGGGCTTTCGTTTGGTCCGCGTGGCTCGTATTCCAGGGGCTGACGCCCCTGGTCCCGGTACCGCCCGAGTCAAGAACAGCCCCGTAGGGGCGACAGTCGTCACGAGATGCGTTGTCTTCTATCACATGCGGCGCTTGGGCGGGGCTTTGGTCGCCTTGGACCGTTTCGTCTGCCGGTTACTCGCCGACATGACCGTGGCCACGTCTTCGCCCTCCTGGAGTTTCTTGAGCTTCTTGTGCAGGTCGGCGGCGCGTTCGAACTCGAGGGCTTCGGCCGCCTCGAGCATCTCCTTTTCGATCGACAGCATCAACTCGTCGCGATCGTATTGCGATTCGGATGCGTGGATGGCGCGCATGGCCGTCTCGCGCGCGGCGACTTGCGTTTCGAGCCCGGTGCGAATGGCTTTCTTGATGGTCTCCGGCGTGATGCCGTGCTTTGCATTGTATTCCAGCTGGAGCGTACGCCGCCGCTCCGTTTCGTCGATCGCCCTGCGCATGCTGGGCGTGACCTTGTCGCCGTAGAGGATGACTTCCGCGTTCACGTTTCGCGCGGTTCGGCCAATAGTCTGAATAAGCGCGGTCTCGCTGCGCAGAAAGCCCTCCTTGTCCGCGTCGACGATGCCGACGAGTGACACCTCGGGAAGGTCCAGCCCCTCGCGCAAGAGGTTCACCCCGACGAGTACGTCGAATTCGCCGGCGCGGAGGTCATTCAGAATCGTGATGCGCTCGAGCGTGTCGATCTCGCTGTGCAGGTACTGGCAGCGGAGCCCCTCCTCCTGGAAGTAACGTGACAGATCCTCCGACATCCGCTTGGTCAGCGTGGTCACGAGAACGCGCTCGCCGGCGGCCGAACGCTGCTGGATACGCTGCAAGAGATCGGGCACCTGTCCGCGCGCGGGCTTGACGTGGATGACCGGGTCGACCAGCCCCGTCGGCCGCACGACCTGCTCGACGACTTCGCCCTTGCACTTCTCCAGCTCGTACGGTGCGGGTGTCGCAGTGACGAACACGACGTGGTTCCAGACGTTCTCAAACTCCTCGAACCGTAGCGGCCTGTTGTCCAGACACGACGGAAGACGGAACCCGTGCTCGACCAGAACTGTCTTGCGGCTGCGGTCGCCGGCGTGCATGGCCCGCACCTGGGGAATGGTCACGTGCGCCTCGTCGATAATCAGCAGAAAGTCGTCTGGGAAGTAGTCGATCAGCGTGAACGGCCTCGCCCCCGCTTCCGTGCCGTTCAGATGGCGCGAGTAGTTCTCGATGCCGGAGCAGTAACCCACCTCGCGGATCTTCTCGACGTCGTACTTGGTGCGGGCGGCCAACCGCTGCGCTTCGAGCAGCTTGCCGTGCTGACGGAGTTGCCCGAGGCGTTGGTCCAGCTCTTCGAGAATCGACTTGGTGGCCTCTTCGATGCGCTCCTCGGGCATGACGTAGTGAACGGCCGGGTAGAGCGCCATCATCTTCGCAGAGGTCAGTGATTCGCCCGTGGTGGGGTTGACCATCTCGATCTTCTCGACCTCGTCGCCGAACATCTCGATGCGGTACGCGAACTGCTCGTACGCCGGGTGGACCTCGACGACGTCGCCGCGAACGCGAAACGTCCCGCGCTGGAAGTTCATGTCGTTGCGCGAGTATTGCAGGTCGACGAACCGCTTGAGCAGCGCGTCGCGGTCGATAGTATCGCCGATGTTGACGACGACCGTGCTCGATTTGTAGTCCTCCGGCGACCCGAGACCGAAGATGCAAGACACGCTGGCCACGATGATCACGTCCTGCCGCGACATGAGCGAGCTGGTGGCGTTGAGGCGGAGTCGGTCGAGGTCGTCGTTGCGCGAGGCGTCCTTCTCGATGTAGATGTCGCGCTGCGGGATGTAGGCCTCCGGCTGATAGTAATCGTAGTAGCTGACGAAGTACCCGACGGCGTTGGTCGGGAACAGCTCGCGGAATTCCTCGAAAAGCTGGGCGGCTAGCGTCTTGTTGTGCGAGAGCACCAGCGTCGGTCGATTGTACTGCTCGACCACGTTGGCCATGGTGAACGTCTTGCCCGAACCGGTGACGCCCATGAGGCACTGGTGCGTTTTTTTTGCCGCCAGCCCCTCGACAAGTTTCTGAATAGCCTGGGGCTGATCGCCTTGCGGCGAGTATTCGCTCTTGATCTTGAACCCGGCCACGCGTCGCTCCCGTCGAACCCGGCAACTCATCGATTCCGTTCAGGATACCGAATCGACGCAGATTCGACAAACGGCGGCGCGAGAACGCAGACAATGTGGGTCCGTGGGCGGGTGGCCCATCTCTTTTGAGTTGGGGGACTCGAACACGATCAGGATTCGCGTCCCCCACGGCTAAAGCCATGGGCCACCCTATCAAGAAGCGGTCTTGCTACGACCCGGTGTAGTGCTGCTGGAACAGGCGGAAGTCCTCCAGGTCGACATCGCCGTCGTCGTCGAAATCGGCGATGTTGCCGCAGGGGGCGGTGTAGGCGGCCGGCCAGCAGG
>JAJDDR010000467.1 GCA_029260255.1 Phycisphaerae bacterium | reverse complement strand
GGAACGTCGAGTAGATGGCACAGACGGGTCGCAATCCGCTCTTGGCCATCCCGCCGGCGATGTCGACCGTGCAGCTTTCGGCGATGCCGATGTCACGATACCGGTCGGGGAACTGCTCGCCGAACTTGTCCAGCCCGGTGCCGTCGGGCATGCCCGCGGTCATCGCGTAGATCTTGTCGTTGTCGTTGGCGAGTTCGATCAGGGCATCGACGAAGGCGTTGGTCCAGCTCTTGCCCGATCCCGACTTGATCGTGACCTTGCCGTCCTCAACCATAAACGGTTTCGGTGAGTGGAACTTGCCGGGGTCCTTGATGGCCCACTCGGCGCCTCTTCCTTTTTCCGTGTGTACGTGCAGCACGACCGGGCGATGAACGTCCTTCAGCACGGTGAGAGTATCGATCAGGTGGGGGATATCGTGTCCGTCCACGGGTCCGACGTAGAGCAGACCCATCTGCTCGAAAATCTGATGCGGGCTGACCGTGGCCTTGATGCCCTCCTTGAGGTGGTCGAGCGTTTCAAACAGCGCGTTGCCGACCAGCGGCAGCTTGGGCAGGACCGACTTGGCCCGCTGCTTGACGCCTTTATAAACCGTGCTGGCGCGGAACTTGGCCAACGATTCGGCCAGTGCGCCCTGGGACAGCGAGATGCCCCACTTGTTGTCGTTGAGGACGATCAGGAGTTGGCGATCGACCGTGCCGGCCTGATTGAGACCCTCGAAAGCGACGCCGTTGACGATGCTGGCATCGCCGACGACCGCCACAACCCGCGAGTCCCGCTTCTGAATCGTGTCACCGCGAGCGAGGCCGATGGCCGTCGCG
Organism: Phycisphaerae bacterium; assembly: GCA_029260255.1. Taxonomy (GTDB): domain Bacteria; phylum Planctomycetota; class Phycisphaerae; order UBA1845; family UBA1845; genus OFTM285. The sequence goes on along the minus strand of JAJDDR010000467.1, from coordinate 5,867 downwards.
ATGGCCGTCCCGGCGTGCCCCACGTTGAACAGGTCGTAGGCGCTTTCCTCAACTGCGGGAAACCCGCTGATGCCGCGCGCCTGACGGATGGTCTCGAACTCCGCGTTGCGACCGGTCAGAATCTTGTGCGGGTAGCACTGGTGCCCGACATCCCACAACAGGCGGTCTTGCAGGAAATCGAAACAGTAGTGCAGCGCCACCGTCAGATCGGTCACGCCGAGGTTGCTGGCGAAGTGCCCGCCCTTGCGGGCGACGACATCGATGATGCGCTCGCGAATCTCCGCGGCGAGCTTCGGCAGTTGCTGGACCGGCAGCTTTCTGAGGTCGGCGGGCGACTCGATCTGTTTCAACAAGTCCATTCGATTCGACTCCGCGCCTCGAACACGCCGGCGGCGCGTCCAGCGATCGTAACGGCAGACGCATCCTAATGTTGACGCTGAACGACGAACATCGCAAGCGCTTTGAGATCGTCGGCTTCACGTCCGAAAAGATCGAGCGCCGAAACGGCCCGTCCAGCAGCCCGCCGCGCAACCTCGCGACTTCCTTCTAATCCTACGGCCCCCGGGAGCGTTTGTTTGCCCGACCGGGCGTCTTTTCCCACCGTTTTGCCCATTTGGGCCGACGTCGCGGTGACGTCCAATATATCATCGGCTGCCTGGAACGAATCACCTAAAAAACGGCCGTACGCGCCGAGTGCTTCCAACACGCGCCCGTCCGCGCCGGCGGCGATCGCGCCGAGCCGACACGAAGTCTCGAACAGCGCGGCCGTTTTCATGCGGTGAATCGACCGGACCAGTTCCTCGGACGGAAGCGCTCCTTCGCTCTGAATATCGATCACCTGCCCGCCGATCATGCCGCACCAGCCGACACCGCGCGCCAATTCAGTCGCCATCGGACCGACCCGCTGCGGTTCCGAAGATTCGCGCGCGATCAACTCGAACGCGAGCGTTAGGAGCGCATCACCTGCGAGGATGGCCATCGCTTCGCCGAACTGCCGATGCACGGTCGGCCGGCCGCGACGGAGATCGTCGTCATCCATGGCGGGCAGATCGTCGTGGACCAGCGAGAAGGTGTGGACGCACTCGACGGCCGCGGCAACGTGAAACGCGGCGCCGGTGGTCCCGCCGCTCAACGCGCAACATCGCGTGACGAGATAGGGGCGCAACCGCTTGCCACCGCCGAGCGCGGCATAGCGCATCGCCTCTACGAGCTCGGCCGGCGCGTCCCCCGCCGGAGCAAGCAATGCGGAGAACTTCGCGTCGAAATCCTCGACCCATTGTCTCAAGGTCTGGTCGATGGGGAGGTCACTCGTGGAGGAAGAAGTCACAGTTCGCGTTCTTTACAGCCAACCCGCATTGATGAAGTACTCGGTCAAGCGTACCGCCAACAACGCGCGATTTCAAGAATGCACCTGCATGCCACCCGCTCAAGAGTCGCGGTCGCGAAAGCGTATCTCCCGGACGGGCCCGTCGCCGATCAGGTCGGCGCCGAGATCGGGCGGCAGTGTTCGCTCCGTCGTGAAGATGCGCGTCTCGATCGTTTCGAGATACACGCGGTTCAACCGACCGTGCGGAACGACGATGGTCACGTCCGGCCGGACGCCCTTGACCTGCTGCATATAGACCAACGGGAGCACGTCGAAGTCGATCAGCAGCGCGTTGGGCGGAAGCGAGTCGAGGTCTATCGCCGCAACGTGCGGACGCCCGTCGAACTCCATTTCGCTCTGCAGGAATCCCGTCTCCGCCGTCCACCACACCGCCAAGCCGATGTTCGCAACGACTACCGCTTTCCAGGCGGGAGATCGATGCCACGAAAGTACCCGCGTCAGCCCCACGCCGAACAGCCACATCAGCGCAAACAGGAGATTCGGAAGAAGCGTGGTATGGCTGACCACGCGGATGAGCAAAATCGGAACGACCCCCGCCGGCAACATGAGCACCACGAACAAGCCGACGGTGCGATTACAGCGCCACAGGTGAATCGCACCAATGAGCATCACCGCAGCCTGAGTTAGCATCAGGCGCCAATACTGCACTCCGAACTCGGTCACCAGCCACAACGCCTGCCCCCTGATCGTCCGCGTCGTCGGGTGGAACATGTAGTCGTATTGCCGCGCGGTGGCCAGCCACCAAAGACGCTCGAACTTGTCCGACGCGGTCACGTTCTCGGTCGGGTAGTGCGGCTGGCTGGGGGCGGCCTGATCGAGGTAGTTGTAACCGCAGCCCGGCACGTCACGTACCCAGAGGCTGCCAAGCATGACGACCAGTGCAACGACCCCGATCGCCACGACCAGAAGCAGCTTTCGCACCGTGTTTTTCGCCCACGCGCGTCTCGCCTCCCGGTGATACAGGATCACTCCAACGAACGGGAGTGCGTACGATGCGGTCGGCCCGCGGTTCACCGTCAGGTAGGCGAACAGGCAGACCGCGAGCCAAAGCTTCCAGGTCCGCGGCGCATGCAGCCAACTGAGAAACGCCCAGATCGTCCCCGAGAGCAGCATGAAGCACGTCGCGTAGGTCTCGGGCGTGATGGCCGCGTGCCAGAACTGATCGTCGGCCAGGTACAGCAATGAACAGATGCCCGCGACCACGGGGTGTACGCCGGTCCGCAGTTGCACGAGCGTCAGTACCGCCACGGCGCCGAGCGCGAAGAGCGCGCTCACCGCCGAGACCGTCAGGTAGCGTTCAGCGGGAACGATCAGGCAGAACGCCCGAAACAGCGTGATGATGCCCGCCTGTCCGGGAGGATGCCCCACCCCCCCGACGGCCGCGGTCAGTTGAACCTCGCCCGGATCGCCGAACATCGGCGCCCAGACCACCCGCGGCAGGAGGACGACCGCCGCGACGATCATCGTGCAGATCAGACCGGTAGCGCGGACCTTGTCCAGCGGCAACCAGAAAGGCGCGTCCTCCACCGGTGAAGGTGCGAGTGAATCACTCATGACCGCGCTGCGATCGCTCTTCGCCGGTGGCGTCGGTATCGCGCCGCTCCTCCTCCGCGGACGACGGAGAGAGCTTCTGGATGCGCTGCTCGGCTTTGCCGAGGATCTTCCGACAGTGGGCGACCAGTTTCATGCCCGCGGCGTACTTGTCGATGGATTCCTCCAGCCCAATCTCGCCGCGCTCGATCTCATCAGTCAGCTTCTCGAGGTTGCCCAGCGCGTCTTCGAACTTCAGTTTTCGCGTCTCATCAGCCATGGTTAATCGAACAACTCCTGCTGCTTCAGATTCATCACGCGACTCTCGAAACTGCCGTCCGCCGTCTCGGTGACTATCGCCTCACCGTCACGAAGTCCTTCGGTGGAGCGAACGAGTTTCCACCCCCGCTTGAGCCGCGTGATACTGAAGCCGCGCCGTAATGTAGCCTTGTGGCTCATCGCGTCGAGACGCGCGGCCAACGATTCGACTTTCTCTCGGGCTCGCTCGGTCACACGTGCCGCTGCCATCGCCTCGAAACGCGCCTCAACGCGCCCCAGGCTCTTCTCGCACCGGACGCTGCTCCGTAACGTGGACCACCGCAGGCGCCCGATGATCTCGGCGAGCCGCTGGCGGGAGCGCGCCATGGAGACCTCGGGATGTATCGCCCGCAAAGACACCATCATCTCGCTCAGGCGACGGTCCACGCGGCGGATCGAATCCGCGACCGATCGCTCCGCCCGCGTGGCCAGTTCGTCGACGGCCTGTTCACGCCGATGCACAAGCCTGAGCGGCTCGCGCCAGCACGCGCGTTGCTCCAGACCGTCGAGCGTCGCCCCTATCAACGCAACGCGATGCCCGACCAGCCCTACGAGTGTGCGCGCAACCGACTCCAAGCGCTGCCGAACCTCCTCGCGCGTCGGGACCACGAGTTCCGCGGCGGCGGTGGGTGTGGCCGCCCGCACGTCGGCAACCAGATCGCTGATCGACACGTCCACCTCGTGCCCCACAGCGCTGACCACCGGAATCCGACTCGCGAATATCGCCCGCGCCACGACCTCCTCGTTGAAAGCCCACAGATCCTCTAGCGAGCCGCCCCCGCGACCGACGATCATGCAGTCCACGCCGCCGAGTGCCACGCTTCTGGCATTCAGATCGCGGATTGCCGCAGCGACCTCGCCCGCCGCGTTCGGACCCTGCACGGTCACCGGATAGAGCAGAACCTCGACCGCCGGCCAGCGGCGTTGCAGCGTTTGAAGTATGTCCCGCACGGCCGCGCCCGTCGGGCTGGTCACCACCGCGACGCGTTCCGGGAATCGGGGCAGCTTCCTCTTTCGTTCGGCGGCAAACAGCCCCTCTCCCTCCAGTTTCTCGCGAAGCTGGCGGAACGCGAGTTCCAACGTGCCGACGCCTTTCGGCTCAAGCCGGCGAACGTAGAGTTGATACCGCCCGCTCCGCTCGAAGACGTCCACCTGCCCGGTGGCGATCACCGCGAGCCCGTCGGTCGCGTCGAACTTGAGTTTCGCCGCGACCGTGCGCCACATCACGCACGAAAGCTCGCAGTGTTCGTCCTTGATCACGAAGTACAGATGCCCGCTGGAATGGCGTTTGAAGTTGCTGATCTCCCCCACCACGTGAACCGTGCGGGGGACCCCCTTCTCAATGGCACGCTTCACCAACGAGGTCAACTGCGTCACCGTGAGAATCGTCTCCCCACGGTCGGGCAGCTTGTCATCGGCCGGAACCTGCACACGTTTCGGATCGAACGGCGCTCGCATCATCACACCACCGCCATTCAATCACGCATCCCCACCCCCCGCAACCGCCCCCGACGTCTCCTCCTTCCAGCGGACGTGTCGCGAACCGCACGGGTGCCCCATTCTTGCGCAGCAAGGGCGGGGGACGAACGAATGCACGTGCATGTCGACAAGCCCCGCAAGCGGATGATCCGATTGCGGATCGAGGTACTGAATCGCAGAGAACGCCGAGACCGCAGAGAGAGAAATGTAGCGTCGCCCCTCGTGGGCGGCGCGAACAAAGCACTCCGTCAGATCGCATCGAATGCCACGCCCAGCCCCAAACCGTAGCCACAAAGCCCTGCAAGGGCGTCTGTCAATAGCCAGGGGCGTCAGCCCCTGGGAGAAGAGCGACACACCAAAACCCCCAAGCCTCGCAGGGGCAAAAGGTCTACCACCCCGACCCCGGCCGTCCGAGCGACAGCACCCAGCAAGGTGGGGCAACCGACCATGAAGCGACAAGCCTACGGGTTCCGGGACCAGGAGTTCTTCAAACTCAGAATCCTCGCCCTCCACGAGACGAAGTACGCTTTAGTCGGATGAACCAAAGAAATGGGCCGGCCGTCATCGTCGAAACTGCAACAAAAAGTAGAATGTTGCCCTCGGGTCCTCTCGCGAGCGGGGGTGAACTCGCTAGAATCTCGCATGTTGCGCGCGATTCGGGGGCGGTTCCGGGCGTGAAGAACACGGGTCGGCCGCCGGTTTCGACGCGAGACGTTGAACCCCAAGGAGCCTCGAGCCAATGACGGTCTCTGTCTTCAAACGGAACGCGTGGATTCGCAGCCTGACCCTCTGTGGCGTGGCGGGTGCGGTTGTTGCGACGCTCGGTTGCTCGGCGCCCGCGCCGCGTCCTCGCCTTGCCGTGCTCATCGTGGTCGACATGCTGCCGGCGCAGGAATTCGATCGGTTCGCAAAGCACTTCGGCAACGGCGGATTCAAGCGGTTCATGCGCGACGGCGCGTGGTTCACCGACGCCCGATTCAGCTACGGCGCGCTGGTCACGGCGTCCGGGCATGCCACGCTCGCGACGGGGGCGCTTCCCAGTGAGCACGGAATCGTCCACAACAGGTGGTTCGAATCCGGTTCCACACAACCGGTGGGCTGTGTCGCGAATGACGACATATTCGTGACCGGCTCGGCGCAAGCCGGCATCCTG
>JAJDDR010000466.1 GCA_029260255.1 Phycisphaerae bacterium | reverse complement strand
GGAGCTTCTATGATCTTGTGATTGAGGTCGCCATTGTCAGACCCGGGCCTATTCAGGGCGGTATGGTGCATCCCTATCTGCGGCGGCGGAATGGGGAGGAAGAGGCGACCTATCCGAATGCCGAGATCGCGGCCGTGCTGCTGAGGGACATCTCGGACGGCCCGCTGTGCAGCGGTGCGAATCGTCCGTGCAACGGCGATTCCGATTGCCCCGCGGGCGAAACATGCCTGCCGGCCGGTGCACAAGACGACCACCAGAAAACGTGCAGCATATCAGGCGGGGACTGCAACATCGATGACGATTGCCCAACGGACGAGACATGCGTCGTGGAGTGCGTGACGGACTCGCTCGATCTGGGCGTGGACGAGATCTTCGAGATCGTCCGCATCGATCAACCCATCACACCGGTGGGGTTCGTCAATGCGTTTCGCAGCCGATTTCCGCAACACGCCGTCGGCCTGTGGAAGACCGCCACCAACGTCGCGGCGGAATACACTTGGCCCGATCTCGATCCGCCGGGTGCTGTAAGCACTCTGAGTTCTCCGACCCATCCAATCGGTGTGGGCGGTTCCTGGCCGTTGATCTCACTCACGTGGGACGCGGCGCCGGATGATGCGTCCGGCGCAGACACCTATGCGACCGCGTGGTCCGACGCACCTCTGGGCGTACCCGTGTACGAAGAGACGGTCACTGGGCGCGACCCCGTCACAGGACGGTTCAGCACGACCAGCCCTCCGATGACGTTGGGCGAGTGGTGGTTCATGATTCGCGCGCAAGACTGCGTCGGCACCTGGAGCAGCGCCGTGGCGTGGTTCGGTCCGTTCGAGGTGACGGATTGCAACGCAAACGGGGACGTGGATGTCTGCGAGACGAGTTGTCTTGCGATGAAGACATGCAGCACGAGCGGCGCATCGTGCGCGTCGTCGTCCGATTGCCTGACTGGGGAAACGTGCGATGCGGTATTCTGCAACGTGGCGGGATGTGGCTCGCTGCCTGACTGCAACAACAACGGTGCACCAGACGCATGCGACATCTCCGAAGAGGTCGACAGCGACTGCAACTACAACGGGATTCCGGACGCCTGCGATACTTCGGTGGACTTCGCTGCGTGGGTCACCCCGTTCGACGGCTTCTGGCACGAGCCGACCAACTGGGAGGGCGGCGCTCTGCCGGGGATCGACGATTACGCGTGCATCCAGGTCGCGGGTGCCGACATCACCGTCGAGCACTCCGCCGGTCACTATGACATCGGTGGACTTGGGAGTCATGAGCATCTCGTTCAATCGGGCGGAAGCTTGACCATGGCGAATGCCTCCGTGATCTACAACGATCTCGATTTTCTCGCGGGGATCTTCGATGGCGCCGGAGACCTCGACGTGTGGGGAGCTATCGATTGGGGCGGCGGGACCATGTCCGGCTCGGGTACGATCCGCGCATTGAACGGATTCACACTGTCGGGCTCGGCGACCAAGACTCTGACCGGCAATCAGGTACTCAGCATCCTGGGCGGAACATGGCTCGACGGGAACTTCCAGATTTCCGCCAGCGGCGAGTTCAACAACTTCGGCGTCTTCGACATCGCCGCCGTTGATCGAAGCATCCCGTGGCTCAGCGGGAGCCCGGTATTCAACAACAGATCGGGATCAGCGGTCAACAAACTGGTCGGGACCGGAACGACGTCTGTCAGCGCAGCTTACAACAACATGGGGACGACGAATATCCAGGGCGGGGCGCTCCTCCTGGGAGGCCGCGGCACCTGTTCCGGTCAGTTCGTCGCGGGGGGCGGCGCCGTGCTGCAAATCACCTCGGATTACGATTTGACCTCCAACTCGTCGATCGACGTCGAGAGCGTCTTTCTCGTGTCCGGTAGTATCAACGTGAACGGCGATTACGACGTTAGCGAACATACGCGCCTCAGCGGGCTCGTGCATTTCAATCCCGACGCAGTCGTCACGAACATGGGAAACCTGCTCGAAGTGCTTGGCGGAACCGCCGATCTGAGAAGCGGGTCGCCCATCAACATCGAGTCCTACCGGCAGACATCCGGAACGCGCAACGGCACGGACACAATCACGGCCTCAGGGGTCTCGACCTGGACCTATGGCTACTTGGGCGGATGGACGGCGAACAGCCTGACACCCACGCTCAATGCGGATGGCGGCTTAGTCTTGTCCGGAGCGAACGTGAAGACACTCACCAATAGCCATGTGCTCAACAGCACGGACACAACGTGGAGCGACGGTATTCTCAAGTTGAGTCAATCCGCCGAGTTCAATAGCTCGGGGTCCTTCTCCATCCAGCCATGCCCGGTGCTCGGGGAAGACTGCGACAACCCGTTTGAGGGCGCGATCGTCCGCTGGAACGGTGGCGACCCGCAGTTCAATAACGACGGGATCCTCACCGTGCACACTGGCATTCAAACGGCGACGTTCGGGACCACACTGAACAACAACGGCTTGGTCAGCGTTCTCGATGGGAGGTTCCGCGCCACTGGGGGCGGCACGAGCGGCGGCGTGTTCAGTGCGGCGCCGAGCACCATCCTCGAATTCGGGTGGAACCACACACTTACTGACACCTCGACCCTCAGCGCCGAGACGGTGGAGTTCACCAATGGATCAATCGACGTAAGCGGTGAATACAACGTCGCCGACCTCACGCACATCGCCGCAAACGTGAGCTTCCGCCCCGAAGCCAATCTCGTCAGCACAGGCAGCACGCTCAATATCGTCGGTGGGTCTGTCGGGTTTTCCAGCGGCGAAGACGTCGGCGTGACAACCTACACGCAGTCGGGCGGAACAGTTGATGGCAGTGATCACATTGCAGTCAGCGGGCAGACGACTTGGTCCGGCGGCATGATGGGTGGATCGACGGTCGACCAGACCACGCCTGTCACCGACACCAACGGTGTGCTGCTTCTGGAAGGCACAAACACAAAAGTGCTTGGCGACGATCGGATCCTCAATGCCGTCGACACCACCTGGAATTCGGGCGTCTTCCAACTCCGAAACAACGCGGTGTTCAATAATCTCGATAGTTTCATCGTGAGCGCGATCGATGGGACGATCCAATGGAACGGTGGGACACCTGTGTTCAACAACACCGCCGGGGCGCTCTTCACCAAATCACCGGCCACCGGAACGACAATCTGTGGCGTCGAGTTTCGCAACGACGGCGCGGTTGACGTGCAGGATGGCACGCTCAACCTTAGTGCAGGCGGAACACATACCGGGCTATTCGGCGGTGCCGGCACCTTGCACCTGGGTTTCGGTGTGCAGAACTTCCTGCCGGATTCGATCGTGACCCCGTACGAAGTGATCAACAGCGGGGCGACAACCAACGTCGAGGGTACGTACGACGTTCCCGTCACCAACATCTCCGGTGGAACGGTCGATTACCAGAGCCCCGGCGCTATCGGGGATCTTACGTTTTCAGCCGGCACGCTCGGTGGCGAGGGGACGGTGACCGTCTCAGGACTTACAACGTGGAGCGGCGGCGGAATGACGGGCGCAGGTATCACGAATGCCGACGGCGACCTTCTCCTCGATGCTCCCGCGACAAAGGTCCTTCGCGGCGCGCGCACGCTGAACAGCAACGCCACCACGACGTGGCGAGAGGGAATCCTGCAATTGCAGAGCGACGCGCGGTTCAACAACCACGCCGCGTTCAACGTACAGCTCTCCGACGGCGTGATCCAGTGGAATGGCGGCGACCCACAGTTCAACAATATGCCGGGCGCGACCTTAACCAAGCTCCCCGGAAGCGGCACAACAACTGTGGGCGTGGCGTTTATCAATGACGGCGTGGTGACCGTGCAGGAAGGACTGCTCAGATTGGCCTCGGGCGTGAATCGCGGCACGCTTGCAGGCCTACCCGGTGCGACGATCGATTTCTACGGCGGAACGCACGAACTCGCGGACGTGTCGAGCGTCAGCGCGACCAGCGTCTTATTCTCCGGCGGAACGGTGCAAGTCGATGGCGGCTACACCGTCGGCACGACGGAGATCGGCGCCGCCACCGTGGAGTTTAACGGCGAGGCGGACACCGATACGCTGATTCTGTCGGCCGGGGCATCGGTGCTCGGCGGCACGGGCTCTCTGTCGGTCGGCGCGCAGGCCACGTGGTCGGCCGGCACCATGCTCGGAAACGGTGTGACGCGCGTTGAGGGTGATCTCGCGATCGAGGGCACGAGCGCGAAAGCAATTCGGGGAAACCGCGTCGTCGACAGCTTCGGTACGACCACATGGGACGGGGGCATCGTCCAGTGTACTGAAAACGCCGTATTCAACAATCACGGAACGTTCGAGATCGAATTGGATGGGGGCAGTCTGCAATGGAACGGTGGGTCGGCACAATTCCACAATAGGGGTGGGGCGACGCTCACAAAACGGCCAGGAAGCGGGGATACCACGATCGGTTTCGCGTTCAACAACGCGGGTCTTGTGGACATTCTGGACGGTGACCTGAGGTTCACCGGTGCCGCCGGCGCGGGGTACACGCAGACGGATGGCGTGCTGCTGCTCAACGGCGGCAACGTGGAATCGACGTCTCAACCGCTCAGTTTCATGGGCGGGGTGTTGACGGGCATCGGCACCGTTTCGGGACACGTCGTGAACGCAGCGGACGTGGCACCCGGTCTGCCGATTGGCGCGACTCAGGTCGCTGGAAACTACACCCAAACCGACTCCGGCGTGCTCACCATCGACGTTGGCGACGCGGCAGGCTGCGGTGAGTTTGATCAACTGCAGATTGCAGGCCACGCCGCACTGGAAGGCGCGCTGCGTATTGAATTGAACGCCGGTTGTGTGCCGTTCGGACAGGCCTTCACGATCATGACCTATGGATCACGCAGCGGG
>JAJDDR010000465.1 GCA_029260255.1 Phycisphaerae bacterium | reverse complement strand
GCGGCTACGCATTCAACAAAGCCCACTCCACCGGTTACGCGCTCGTCGCCTTCCAGACCGCATACATGAAGGCCTACCACCCCGTCGAGTTCATGGCCGCAGTCATGACCTTCGAGATGTCTAGCACCGACAGGATTCTCGAGTACTTCGACGAGTGCAAACGGATGGGCATCACCGTCCTACCCCCCGACATCAACGCCTCCGACAACGACTTCACCGTCTGCACCGTCGAACGCGAAGGCAAAGCAAAGAAAGTCATCCGCTTCGGTCTCGCGGCCGTCAAAGGCGTCGGCGAAAAAGCGGTCACCGCAATCACCACCGCACGCGCGGAAGACCCCTACAAAGACATATACGACTTCTGCGAACGCATCGACCTCGCCGCATGCAACCGCGCCGCCCTCGAAGCACTCATCAACTGCGGAACCTTCGACTCAACCGGTGCCATGCGTAAGGCACTGTCCATCGTACTCGAAGGCGCCATCGACCACGGCGCCCGCGCCCAGGCCGACAAGAAGTCCGGCCAGCTAGGCCTCTTCGGCGACACATCCGACGACACCGCCGAACACCAAACACTCCCCACCGACGAATGGACCGAAGCGGAGATGCTCGCCAAAGAGAAAGCCGCCCTCGGCTTCTACGTTACCCGCCACCCGCTCGCCCACGCCGCCGAACTCATCGACGCTTGCGCGTCCCAAACGACCGCCAGCCTCGCCGATCTGCCCGAAGGCGCCCAAGTCGTCCTCGGCGGAATGGTCTCTTCCCTGCGCACCGTCACCACCAAACAGCAGAAGAAGATGGGCATCGTCACCCTCGAAGACCTCAAGGGCTCCATCGAAGCAATCGTCTTCCCCAAGAGCCTCCCCGAATTGCAGAAGCTGCTCACCCCCGACAGCATCGTCTTCATAACCGGCGAGGTCGACCGCCGCCGCGAAGAACCATCCCTCCGCGTCTCCGACGTCATCCCCGCCGCCGACGCCCCCCGAACACTCTGCCAGAGCATCCTGATCGTCATCCCCAAACCCCGCGCAAACACCGAGACCCTCAAACGACTCAAAGAAGTGGTCGCAAGGTCCAACGGCGACAAGCCGCTCTACCTCAAACTCGTCTCCGACGACGACATCGAAGCCACCATCCGCTGCTCCCCAAAGAGTGGCGTCGAACTCACCCACCGCTTCGTGACCGCCGTCGCCGACCTCCTCGGCCCCCAAGCCCTCACCGCCCTCGGACCCAACAACCGCGCAATCCCCCTCGAAGCGCTTCCCCCGGATGCCCCCAGTCCTGAATCCCGCCCCAACGCCCACGCGTTGCTCCCCGCAGCCAGCACCGCATAACGCCGCGTCTTCACCTCCTCCGCACGAAACGCACGGACTCACCCACTGTAGGCGGGTTCCACCTGCCTCAGCGCCCCGCACGTCGACCACGGATCGCCGATACCCGCCCGCTCCCCGCCAATCCCCAATCGTCAATCCCCCGCCCTCTCGATCTCTCGCTCCGGCGACGACGGAGAACGCCCCGAACACGTGAAACACTGGTCGTTCGATACCGAGCACGCCTACGAGTACGGCTTCCGCAAGAAACAACGCGCCGGCTGGGGATACCAGCTGCGGCTCAATTGGGGTGATCTCGACGTCCTCGGTCAGGAAGTGATGTTCATCGTCTCCTTCGAACGGTTCGACGGCAGAATCATCCGGGGTAAGCGGCTGTACTTCAAAGTCCCGCGATCGGTCTGATGCCCGCCCCCACCCGCCGCCCCTGCGGGGACGGGGTCTGCATGCACCTCATCGAATCCCAAACCGGCCGCACCCTCACCCCCTGCAAACCCGTCCCCCGCCCCAAGAACCGCCTCACACGGCAGGGACAAAGTGTGTGCCTCCGGAACTCCTTGCGTACTGCGCTGCCAATGCACTTGAGAGGCTGCCTCGAAAAGGCGGCGTGAACCCGCGGAGCCGTTCGCAATTCCAACGGGTGTGACCATTCTCTGTGGCATCGTTGGTCAGGGACATGCCGTAGGGCGGGTTCTACCCGCCGCAACCGAGGAAGAAGGCGGGTGGAACCCGCCCTACCCCTGATATGCCACAATCAATGGTCACACCCAATTCCAACCAAGAATGGCATTGACCCGCATGAGGTATCGCGATAAGCGATAACATTTGAGATCCCCGTTCCCGGCGGTTCGACATGCCCTTGTGGTATCTCGTGCAACAGCCGTCGGGGCGGGCTGTGTACCGAGTGAACAGCGATGTCGACGATTAGGTGTGGCACATGTTCGAGCCCCGTTGATACTGTGCGGTCCGTCTTGCTGCGGGGTGACGCTCAAGAACTAGCGAGGAAGCGTTGGGAACGGCGGCCGGTCTCGGACCTGATTCCACGCTTGGTAAGCGAAATATGCAAGAAACCCGTACTCCCGGGAGACGAACTACGCAAGAAACGCAGATTCACGTATTACCCCGAAAAACGGAAGTCTCCCTACATCAGGTCCTTTGTCTGTGAGCGTTGCTATACGAAACTTGATGATTTTCATGCTACCTGGGTGGTGCTGCCTCATGAGGACGGCACCCGACGGTGGCAGATGTCCACAAGGAACAAGGATGGCAATGCGGCAATCTACACGTACAAGAAGTATGTTGCGTACTGCCATCGCAAGGCGGCTCGGATGGATACGACGCTGGATGAGTCATGGAGCAGTCAGTCATGGAAACACGAGTCTGGATAAGAACGCGGAAGCTGGCACCGCGCAACGATGGGGCTCGGAAGCGACGGAAGGCGCGACTCTGCGCTGCACTGCTAGTGTCAGCCTATGACACCGCCGCCGGAGACGGAGATGCCCTTGAGCTTCGTCTTGATTTCGTCGGGGTTGGGGGCGACTTCGTAGGCCGTCTGTGTGGAAATGAGCTCTTTGGCGACGAGATCGCGGAGGGACTCGGTGAAGTCCTGCATGCCTTCCTGGTAGGAGCCGCGAATCACGCCGAGCAGTTCGTTTTCGCGCTTCTCGCCAATCATTTTGCGAACGCTCGGATTGGCGATCACGACCTCGGCGGCCGGAATGCGGGGGATGTCCGGGTGAATGCACTTGAGCAGTTTCAAAACGATTACGGCTTGCAGGTTGAACACCAGCGAGGTGCGGGCGAGGCTGCGAGCTTCGACGGGGAACAACTCGAGCATGCGGGTCACCGTACTGGGCGCGTTGGACGCGTGGACCGTGCCGAAGACGAGGTGGCCTGATTCGGCGGCGTGCAGGGCTGCTTCGAACGTCTCCTGATCGCGAATCTCGCCGATGAGGACGACGTCGGGGTCCTCGCGCATGAGGTACTTGAGCGCGTCGTGGAAGTCGGCGACGTCGAGGCCGATCTCACGCTGATTGATGAACGACTTCTTGTCTTCGAACAGGAACTCGATGGGGTCTTCGAGCGTGACGATGTGTGCCGTGCGCTCCTGGTTAATCTGTTCGATCATCGAGGCGATGGTGGTGCTCTTTCCGCTTCCGGTGATGCCCGAGACGAGCACGAGCCCCTGGTGCAACTGGGAAATCCTCTTGAGGATCGGAGGCAGGTGCAGCCTGTCGAAGCTGGGGATGTCCCTTGGGATGTGCCTGGCGGCCATCGAGGTCAAACCGCGTTGCCTGAAGATGTTAATGCGGAAGCGGTCGTCGGCATCGAGTTGGAAGGAGAAGTCGGTCGAGCCCTTGTGGGCGTACCGGTCTAGTGCACCGTCAATCCTCAATTGACGGGTTGTGTCGCACGGTGCGCCAGTGGTTTTCCGTCCCGTTTAGCGACGCAACCCGTCATTCGAGGCGTGACAAAGCACTAGGTTCATCACGGCGTCGTTCAAGCCCGCGGCGGACGTTGCGGCGAATCTCCCTCATATTGTGCGATCGCCCGATCCGTGGATGGTGACCGGACATTGCGGCAGCGCGCGGAGGAACGACTGCCCGTAGGACTTGTGGGCGACGCGCGAGTCGAGAATGACGATTTTCCCTCGATCGCGTTTGCTCCGGATGAGTCGGCCTGCGCCTTGCTTGAATTTCAGGATGGCCTCGGGAAGCTGGAACGTGCGGAAGGGTTCCTCGCCTTTCTTCCGAAGCTGTTCGATTCGTGCCTCGGTGTCCGGGCGGTTCGGGGCGGCAAACGGGAGCTTGACGATGATCACGGTGGTGAGCGCTTCGCCGATGACGTCGACGCCTTCCCAGAAGCTGTCGGTGCCGAAGAGCACGCTGCGCACATCAGCACGGAACTCATCGAGCAACTCTGACCGCGACAGCTCACGGCCGTGGATCAGAAGGCGGATCCCTTCGGACTCGAGATACGGTGCGAGTTCGTCGACGCAGGTGTTGAGCATCGCGTAGCTTGTGAACAGGACCAGTGCCCGGCCGTCGGAGGCGTTGATGTGCCGCGCGATGGCATCACATGCGGGCGGTATGAAGCGGTCCGAGTCGCCCGGCGGCGGGAGGTCGCCCTGCACTTCGACCGTCATCTGGGACGCGTGGTCGAACGGCGATCCCAACTGGAGCTCGACTCCGTCGGCGAGCCCGACGCGCTGTCGGAAATAGTCGAATCCTCGCCCGCGAGCGGTCGCCAGCGTGGCGGAGGTGAGCACGACGCTTTCGACATCGTCGAACAACGACGCCTTCAGTTCGGCGCTCACGTCGATCGGCCGGCCGTGCAGCGTGAGGCGCGGCGTCTTGCCGTGTTGCGTTTCCAGCCAGTAGACCCATCCTTCGTACTCCTGCGCCAGCAGTGCGTCGAACTGACCGGCCAGCGTTTCGGCCTTTTCGGCTTGACCAGTCAATTCGCCGCGATCGTCGTCGTCTTCGAGTTCTGCGCGAATCCCGCGCAGCGTGACGGCCAAACCGCGCAGCGCGGGGGCGACGGTGTCCTCGATATCGGGCGGCGCGGCGAGGCGACCGTTGGCTCGCCCGAAGCGCGCTTGCCAGTCTGCAAGGGAGGCGAAGAACCTCTCGATCGTTCTACGCGTGTCGCCAACCTGCCCGATGGCGGATTTCGCGTTGCAACTCGTCAGGACGCCGCGGTTCGACCGTTCGTTGTGCAAGGTGTTGAGTAACAGGTGGATCGACGCGTCGGAGACGCTCAGCCCGAAGTGGTCGGCCGCGACGCGTTCGATGCTGTGGGCCTCGTCCAGCACAACGCTGTGGTAGTCGGGCAGCAGGGCGTTTCCCTGTCTGCGGAGCGCCAGGTCGGAGAAGAAGAGCGCATGGTTGACGACCAGCAATTGGGCGCGTTCGGCTCTGCGGCGGGCTCGCTGGAAGAAACACGCCTCGTACGAACCGCACCGGCGTCCCTTGCAGTTGTCGTGCTCGCTACGCACGCGATCCCAGATTGCGGGCGTGGGCAGAGGTGACAAATCGGTGAGTGAGCCGTCGGTTGTTTGCAGCGCCCAGTCCTCGATGCGCCAGAGTTCGTCGCGTAAGCTGCCGATGGCGAACAGGCGCTGCTGGCGCCCGCTTGCGACAGCGAGACGGCGCAGTCCGACGTAGTTGTGTCGCCCCTTGACCAGTACCACGGATACGTCGAATGGCAGCACCGACTGGAGGAAGGGGATGTCCTTGTACATGAGCTGCTCTTGCAGCGCAATCGTTCGGGTGCTGATCACGACGCGCTCGTCGTGTTCGATGGCGCGCTCGACCGCGGGGAGCAGGTAGGCGAACGATTTTCCGACGCCGGTGCCGGCTTCAACGATGAGGTGCGTGCGGTCGGCGAAGGCGCTCGAGACGGCTTTGGCCATCTCGATCTGCTGCTCCCTGGTCTCGTAGTGATCCAGGTGCTCGGCGATCGGTCCGCCCGGCGACAGGTATTCAACGGCGTTCATCGTGCGAGTGAACGTACCACACGTTCGACTCGGCGGACACCGCGCGTTACCGTAGCGTCTCAGAAATGACGACGTTTTCCTGAACCGATCCACGACCCTGAGGGCGACTGAGGAGGCAGTTCGAAGGGAAGGGAAGATGAATCAATGCCGGACGCGAAGGACTATTACTCGGAACGGCTCTCGGCGGGACGTCTGCGGCGGTGTTACGAAATCGCCGCGCCGCGGATTCAGCAGTACCTCGCCGCGGAGACCGATCATGTGCTGAGTTTCGTGCGTCGTTCCCATCGCGTCGTCGAGTTGGGATGCGGTTACGGGCGCGTGCTTGAACAGCTTGCGCCGGCCGCGGGATTCGTTGTCGGCGTTGATACCGCGACCGCGAGTCTTGAAGGCGCCGCGACGTCGTTCGGGCGATCAGCCAACGTGCGCCTGTCGGCGATGAACGCGGAAACTCTCGGGTTCGCAGGTGGGGTCTTCGATGTCGTCGTGTGCATTCAGAACGGGATCTCGGCGTTCAAGGTCGAGCAGAGCCGTCTCATCGAAGAGTGCATCCGCATCACCCGACCCGGCGGGATTGTCCTACTCTCGACGTACGCGGAGCGATTCTGGGAAGAGCGTCTGGCGTGGTTTCGGATGCAGTCGGGCGAGGGTTTGCTCGGGGAGATCGACGAGGATCGTACAGGCGATGGCGTGATCGTTTGCAGAGACGGATTCCGCGCGACGACCATGAGTGCGCCGGGTTTCGAGGAATTATGCGCTCGGTTGGGCGTGACGCCTCTGATCAGAGAGGTCGACGGGTCGAGCCTCTTCTGTGAGATTCGCGTCACTCGCCGGTGAACGCGATCTGGAAGGCGCCGAAGTCGGCGCCGTCGACGTCACCGTCCTCATCGAAGTCGGCCGGCGTACACGTGGCACCCACGGGGCCGCCGATCGGACCGGTCAGGCACTCGTGGAATCGCGCGTAGTCGTTCAGGTCCGCGTCGCCGTCGCCGTCCTTGTCGCCGGGTATGGTTACACAGCCGACGTTGGTGATCGACAACAGCGCTTCAGCGCTCACCACCTGACCGCACGGATTGCTGACGCGCGCGGAGTACGCGGCGGCGTCTTCCGGCGCGACGGCGGCGATCATGTAATCCTGGTTGATTGCCCCGCTGATGGCGGCTCCGTACTTGAGCCACTGGTACGTCAGGGGGGCGCTGCCTTGAGCGCCTACGCTGAATGTTACCGGCGCGTTGAGGCAGGCCTCGACCGGTTGGGGGTGCGCGTCGATCAGCGGCGGGGCGTTGACGACGAGGATCGCGGGATCCGACTCGATGGAGCCGCAAGCATTGGTAATCGAAACGGTGTATTCACCAGCGTCGGCCGGCGCGAGCGCGGGTATCGAATAGAATGCGCCGGTCGCGCCGCTGATAGCGACAGCGTTCTTGAACCACTGGTAGGTCAACGCCTGCCCGCCGGAAGCGGTGACGAAGAAGAAGGCGGTCCCGCCGGCACAGTGCGTCTGATCGCTCGGCGGAAAGAGCACCGTGACGGCCGGCACGAGGGTCATCGTCGCAGATTCCGATACTTGCGGTCCGCACCCGTTGGACACGATCACACTGTACGACCCCGCGTCTGCGGGTGAGGCCGAGGGAATGGCGTAGGTGGCCGCGGTTGCGCCGGCGATGTCGACGCCGAATTGCTGCCACTGGTAGGTCAACCCGTCGCCGGTTGCTCCGACGGAGAGCGACAAAGGCCCCGCATCGCAGAACGTGTCGGGCGCAGGTTGTTCGGTGATCACAGGACGAGCGCAATTGAACGCCGCGGTCCAGTCCCGCGAGGTCGTCATCCAGGACTGGCGGAACCCTTCGTCGCGCACCTTGGTTGTCGTGTCCACGATGTCGACGTGGACATCGTGCATGCCGATTTCGAGGCTTAGCAGCGCCAAGCTGAACGTCGGCTGAGTCTCGCCGGGCACCGGCAAGCCGTCCACAGACCACTGGATCGACAGCGTGTTGGGTTCCGGGTTCACGGCGTCCACGAAAAAGAGCGTGTCCTGGTCGTAGTCGCCGCTCGGCGGCAGTGGGGGCGTGGCGTCGTCAAGGATGTTGACTTCGCGATAGATCTTCATCACCAGTTGCTCCTCGTTGACCGGCTCGAACGGTCGGCCGAGGTTGCGCATGAGTGAGTCGTTCGTCGGTCGGTAGATGCCGAAGACGGAGTAGCCGCCGCCTTCGTAGGTATCGACACCGGCGACGTTCAGCCAGCGGTGCCATTTCGTTTGGTTGATTGCCAGCTCCGAGGCCGTGAAGGTGGTGAGGTTGGTCGATCCGGGTTCACCGCCGGGCCAGACTTCAGGACCGCCGTAGGCGTATTCGTCGGCCAAGTCGCCGAAAGAGTGTCCGAATTCATGAAGCGCGATTTCCAGCGCGGCGCCGTTTCGCCCGGCCAACGTTCCGAGATCGGAGCCGGAGTATCCGGCGCCGCCGTATCTCGAGGAATTGGCGAGTGCCAGCACCTGCTCGCGCGCCCGGGCACTGTTGGCGGCGATGATCGCCTTTCCGACGTCGATGCAGAGAAGACTCTCGATACCCGAGCAGTTGTAGTACATATCGAGCGCGGTATCGACGAAAACGCCGTTGTCGGGTTCGTCGACGCCGGATTCGGGCGAGATCACGTCGACGCGGTGTACGTTGAAGAAGTTGCGATAGGCCCGAAACGGCTGGCGTCCGCCGTTGCCGAAGAAGGCGTCGGAGACGACCTGCGCATTGTCCGCGTAGATGCCCAACTCGACGTCGGTGTAGCCGTCGCCGACGATGACGAGGTCCACGCGGTTGGCGCTGGGACCGCTATTGAAGATGGTTTCGAAGTTCCACGTGCCTTCCGGCATGGGGTCCGCGGGCGGATGTTCCACGTGGTGCGGATTGTCGGGATCGGGCACGATCCGACCCCCGTTGAGCGTGCCGTCCTCGTTGAGGTAGTCGTAGTAGATGTACCCGGCAGGGGCCTCGGCGGCCGGCTGACCGCTTGCCGACGGCGTCAGCATCGACAGCCCCGCGATGCACGCAACGGAGAGCAAACAGAAAACGCGTGCGTTTCGTGACATGACCAACGGATCTCCTCGGCTCAGCTTTCGGGTCTTTTCGCCCTTCGGGTTCGTGCCGACCTCAGGCCGACACGCGACTCTCATTCTCCACATTCGTACGCGGGATTGCAAGGCTCGCCGCCTTTTCGCGCCGCGGGTGCGGCAAGTCCACGGGAAAAGCCGATGGTGACTTAGTGGCGTTGCAGGAGATGCAACCGCGTGCGGCGAGCGCGAGCCGGCTTTATTCCGGTCGACGAGCCCAAGACCAACGTCCGCGGCGCGCAAGCGTGCCCGTGCGCTTGCGAATACCCAACACCGAGTGGGCGAAGCCCGTTCGCCGAGCGCCAGACGCGGTCGGCGGCGAACGATGCTTGTATCCGGAACGCAGGTCGGCTATCCTGCATTCTAGTTATGTTCCTTTATCGATGTGTATAGAGAGACGCGAAATGACCCGGTTTTCTGAGAAGAAGCGTCTTAAGACAATATCGACATTTCGAGCGACGAGCGGGACATTCGGTTTCGGCCTCGTCGCACTTGCGCTACTGCCGCTTGCCGCTTGCACCGCTGCGCACGGGCGTCGGGCAAGCGGGTTGCTTCATGCTTCCGCTGATGCCCCGCGACGGGCGCGTCCGATGATGCGCGGAACCAAGCCGTTCGCGCAGCCGGATCCGGAGTGCGAAGAGGATGAAGAAGACTGGGACGAAGAAGAAGAGCAAGAGGACACCGGCAGGTCGTTCTTCTACAAAGAGCTGGTCGTTTCCGGGTTCTACTCCAGGAACGGCGTCATGGGGCTCCCGATGGACGATCGAACCGAAGACTACTTCGAGTTCTCGCCCAGACCCCCGGGCAGTTACGCGGGGTTTGACTACATTCGGACTTTCACTGCCGCCTCGCCGATCAATAAGCGTCTTCCTGAGTGGTTCCAGTTGAGTGTGATCGATCTTCACCCGCGTTTTCTGTTCGATAGGATGGAGGCGGACGATGGTATCAAGAACAAAGTGGATTTCGCACCGCAGGATTTCTGGGCGCGTTTCAATCTTGCCGGCAATGACCGCCTGACACTGCGTGTCGGCCAGTTCGTCTTGCCGTACGGCGTCAATCCGCCGCTGGCCCCTCGGCAGAAGTTCATATTGCCTGTCGAGGCGCTGGACCTCGGACTGAAGTGGGATTGGGGCGTCAATCTCAAGGGCCCGTGCGGCGATTACGATTGGGAATTGGCGGCGACCATCGGATCGGGCGAAGCGCTGCACTCCACACACCTGTTCCAAAGCGCGCAACGCCGAAGCTACCTTGTCACCGGACGCATCGGCGCGCCGACCTATTGGGACTTCCAGTACGGGCTCTCGTTCCTGGTGGGCGATCTGCCCATGATTCGAGCCGCGAACGTAATGAACGAGAACTCGATATCCCGCTGGCGTGTCGGGTTTGACGCATTCTACAAATACGGAACCTATCTGATGGTTGGCGCCCAGGTTACCTATGGCCAAGATGGGTACGCCGGCGATGAGGAATACGTCGACCTCACGATGGGCGAGACGGCCGATGTGCTGGCTTACCGCGTCTGGGCGGACTGGGTGGTCCCGACGCACAACGATCTGAGACTCGGAGCCCAGTTGGAGTCGGTCTATCGAGATTTGTCGACTGCGGATTCGGATGACACGGCCGTGGTCCTTGAAGTGGGATATTCCCTGACCACCGAGATGTCGATTATTCTCGATTATCGAATGGACATCAACCGCACCATGGGAGAAGAAGACAATGGCGCGTATCTTACGTTCGTCTATTACGGTCTCTGACGGAACATTGTCGAAAAGGACTGCCCATGGCCGCGACGGTCGGGAGCGCGAACTGGCACATGGTTTGAGCCAACTGCCTCTGAAGAGACGGGTTGGCTGTTTGCCGTGCCTTCCGATCGTCGCGCTGCTGATTGCGGTGCCGAACGGATTCGCGGCGGACCCGGAGCCACCGCAGTTCACTGACGTGGCCGGCGAGTCGGGTCTCCGCTTTCGTCATAACTTCGGAGCCAAGAGGCTGAAGGACGTGCTGATGACGACCGGAAGCGGGTGCGCCCTGTTTGATTATGACAACGACGGCTGGCTCGACGCATTCATGGTCAACGGGACGGTTCTCGACGGGGAGGGCAATGTGCTGGCCGACCAGGCCACACACCATGCACTGTTCCACAATCGCGCGGACGGAACGTTCGAGAGGGTGACCAAGGGTGCGGGACTCGACGCGCCGTCCTATGGACAGGGCGCGACCTGCGGGGACTATGACGGCGACGGTTTCACGGATCTATACATCACGAACTACGGTCGGAATCTGCTGTACCGCAATCGCGGGAACGGGACGTTTGAGGACGTGACGGACGCGTCCGGCACGGGTGATTCGCGTTGGGGGACCGGGGCCGTCTTCTTTGACTACGACGGCGACGGAGACCTCGATCTGTTCGTGAGTAACTACGTCAAGTTCCAACCCAACATGGTCAATGTTCATTCCTCCGCGCTATCCAAGCGAATGGGCTATGTCGCGTTTCCCGGTCCTCGCGACTACGAGCCCGACAGTGACATGCTATATCGAAACAACGGGGACGGCACTTTTGCCGATGTGAGCAAGGAGGTCGGCCTGCTCCCGGGGGGCAAGGGTCTCAACGCCGTCGCGGTGGATTTCGACAACGACGGCGACCAAGACCTTTTCGTCGCCAATGACGTGTCGCCTAACTTCTTCTACCGCAATGAGGGTGGCAGATTCACCGAGATCGCCCTGGAGGCCGGCACCGCATACGACCCGGAGGGCGTGGAAACCGCGGCCATGGGCGTGGACGTCGCCGACGTGGACGGAGACGGTTTGCAGGATCTGTACGTCACGAACATGGTCTTTGAGTTCAACAACTTGTATCGAAACATGGGAAATCTGTTTTTCGAGGACAGGACCAAGGCCATGCGCCTTGACAATGACAACTATCGCCACGTCGGGTGGGCCACGCGCTTCGTGGATTTCAACCACGACGGCCGACTGGACTGCTTCGTGGGGAATGGGCACGTGAGTGATTTCGTTGAGGGCCTTTCGCAGAGTATGACCTATGCCCAGCAGAATCAGATTTTCATGGGCATTGGAGAGGGAAAGTTTGAGAACGTCGCAGATCGGTGCGGCAAGTGCTTTCGGCGAAAGCGTGTCACACGCGGGGGCGCCTTTGGAGATTATGACAACGACGGCGACATCGACATCCTGGTGCTCAATTCGGGGGGGCGCTGCGCGCTCTTGCGGAACGACACACCGACCAACGATCGCTGGCTGAAGGTACGTCTGAAGGGAAAGTCGCCGAACACGCACGGGATTGGCGCCAAGGTCGCGGTTCGTTTCGGCGAGCGTACCGTTTCCTCCGAGGTTCGTTTCGCCACCAGCTACCTCAGCAGCAGCGACCCCACGCTGCACGTCGGCCTGGCACCCGGCGTCACCGGGGGCGATGTCGCCGTGACCTGGCCTTCGGGGAAGAAGTCGACACAGAAAGTCCGCGCGGGTACTCTGGTTCTCATTGAGGAAGGGGAGTAGTCGGGTTCAGGTAGGTAGATTGCACGGATCCTGGTGTACGCCCGGGGGAAGCCGGTGGTGGAACTGCGGCGTGGTTTGCGGCACGAATCGGGCGCGGGGAGTGTTGGCCGCCTTTCTTGCCCGTCGGCGAACGCAAGTCCAGCGTGGAGAGCCAAGCATGGAGCCCATCGTTGACAGTCCGTTCTCAAAGAAGCTCCGTCTGATTGTCATCCTTCTTGTGCCGGTGGTTGGCGCATGCTCTGCAAACGCTCATTGCGCCCACGGCGACCTCGATGGCAGCGAGAGCGTGGATTTGACCGACTGTGCCGCGTTCGTCGATTGCGCAAGCGGCCCCGCGGGCGGTCCCCTGCACCAGTCGGAGTAGGACTCCCGGTTTCCCGGGAGCCCCTCCACAGATCCCGGCGAGCGGAACTACCGCACCGGGCTCCTACCTTGGATAGTGACGCGTAGACGCTGCTCCGGATAAGG
>JAJDDR010000464.1 GCA_029260255.1 Phycisphaerae bacterium | reverse complement strand
GTCCATGCCCACTCCACGCCCCGAGATATCCGTCACTTGGGTGGCGGTCGAGAACCCCGGCGCGAACACGAGTTGGTAGATCTGCTGTTCCGACAGGTCGTCGCCTGGTTGAACGATGCCCTTTTCGATCCCCTTGGCGAGTAGGGTATCGGGGTCGAGCCCCTTCCCGTCGTCGCTGATGTCGATGAAGACGTTTCCGCCGTGGTGGTAGGCGGCGAGGTGGACCTTTCCGCTCTCGCTCTTGCCGCCTGCCAGGCGCGCCTCGGGGGACTCGACCCCATGGTCGACGGCGTTTCGGACCATGTGAACGAGCGGGTCGCCGATTTGTTGAATGACGTTCTTGTCGAGTTCGGTCTCCTCGCCGGAGATGGTCAGGTCGACTTTCTTGCCGGCCTTGCGCGATACGTCGCGAACGAGCCGTGCCATTTTCTGGAACGTGGCGCCGATCGGGACCATGCGCATGGCCATGGCGACCTCCTGCACATCGCGGACGATCTTCGTGGCGCGGGCGATGTCTTTGGAGAGCATCGCGTCGCTTGCGACGGCGTTGTTGGCGCCGACCTGTGTCTGCGCGATGACCAGCTCCCCCACCATATCGACCAGAGCGTCGAGCTTGGCGGTGTCGATGCGAACGGTCTGGTCGGTGGCAGGCTTCTGTGTTCCGTCTGAGGATGTGGCATCCCGCGCTGCGCCCTGGGGACGGATGGCCTTGCTCACCTGCTTCGGTGTGGCAACACCCATGTCGACCAGGATCTCGCCGGTTTTCTTGCCTTCGGGATTCGCGCTCTGCCGCTCGACGGCGAAGTCGACGACCGCCTGCGGTACGGCGCCCTGGGCGACTAGGTTTTCGCCGACTTTTTGGTTTGCTTCGCCAGGCTCGGAGTTGTGTGCGGCAGGTTCCTTGGTGCCCGCGACGACGACGCGCAGGTGGCCGATCATCTCGGAAACGGGAGGTTGCGGTACGATGTCGCCTTGAGGAGTAGCCATGAACGTGGCCACGGCGGAGACTTGGGCCTTGAGAATATCGACGACGTCAAAGACGAGGTCGATCAACCCGGGCGTGACCGTTCGGTTTCCCTTGCGCGCCTGATCGAGCAGTGTCTCGACCTCGTGGGTGAGGCAATTGATGTCGCGGAGGTTCAGGAAGCCCGCCGCGCCCTTGATCGTGTGGAACGGTCGAAAGAGTTCGTCGATGCGCTCTGCGTCGCCGGGAGCCCGTTCGACCTCGAGGACGGCAGCTTCGATCGCGTCCAAGTGCTCGCCGGCTTCTTCGAGAAACGCGCCGACAATCTCGAGTTCGGATTCCGGTAGACGCAGCGGCTCCTGCTCGTAGCGCGGCTGATCCGGCGTATCCTGTGCGGGTGCAGTGTCCGCGCCCGGCTCGTCCACCGCTGCATCCGGTGCCTCGTCGAGCATGTTCGGGTCGGGCTCTGGTGTGGCGTCGGCTTCTGCTTCCGGAGATGGCGCCTCCGTGTCCTCGTCGCCATCCTCGGAGACCGCCTGCGACACGATGCCCGCCAGGGCAGTCACTTTCTCAAACGCGGTGGCGAGCGATTGCTGACGGTCCGCGACCTCACCGAGGATCAGCCCCTCAAACCCCGCGGTCAAGTCGGCGGCCAGGCTCTTCACGCCGGATGCACCGTCCCTTCCGTCTTCAGACTGTGCACTGCCGACGCACTGGCAGATTCCGTGCATCTTCGCCAGCCCCGGCAGGTCGTCGCCATCAACGGACTCAGCCAGCGTTTCGAGTTGCTCGACCAGTGATTCGAGCGACGTGTCCACTTCGGTTTCGTCTTTCATCCGGCACCTTGCTCATCGGTGCGCGGCGGGCGATGATCGCGCGCCGCGGCCCTAGGATTCTGCCAATTCGTCGTCGTCTTCGAGCGGTGGGAACTCCTCCGGGGCGTTTCCGCCGCGATCCATGCCGCCGGACCCCGCGGCGACAACCACGGGCGTCCCTTGGTGCGACCAGGACGCGGCAGGCCCCGGCGTTCGCGTACATGCGTCGGCCGCCTGGCGCCGCCCGCCGCCGACGATTGCATCCCGGGAGATGTCGCCCAGTGTGCTCCCGACGGCACCGGCGACGCTGGTACCTTCGCGGGCCTTCTGAACCGACTCTTCGATCAGACCGGTGGTGCCCGTCTCGTCATCCGCGGCGTGCTCGATGACTTTCGCGATCGCTTCGTGAACCCTCGTTGGATGTTGCATGTTCTTACGCAGGAGGAAGTCCTTCTCGCCTCTTCGGGCAATCAACATCTCGTTCCCTATCTGCGATGACAGGGACTTCATGGACTCATCGTCGGCGAGAAGCCCGCGGTAGGCGGTTAGTGTTTCGCGGAGTGCCGCATGGTAAACCCCCAGGGCCGCCAGGAGCAGAGCACTCACGATTCCGAACCCGAGTAAAACCTTCGTCCCGAGTTTCATGGTCAATCCGATATCCTACGTTCGCGGGATGTTGTGCTGCGCCCCACCCTGCGCGGCACGGCGTGCGATGCCGACGGGTGGACGCGCGGTGTCGTGGGCGCTGACGTTGGCGTCGAGTACGGTTGTCCGGACTGATGCGGTCGCATAACACTCGACTGTCAAAGTCGTCGCAACGGCTGCGAGAGAAGCTGGCGCGGCACGGTCCTGAGCGTCGGCAGGTTGCCGCCAAGCCGCTTACAGGGCTATCTTCGGCGGAAGGGAGTAAGTGGTTGAGCAGCCGAGTCGAACTCGAGCCACGCAGAAACAGCCGGTGGTTGACACACACGGAAAAAGCCTATATGAACGTGGAGATATGGCTATTCGGTGCTTTCTATGTTGACTCGGACCGGCGAATACGCCTTGAGAGCGATGATCCACCTCGTGCAGCACGAGGCGGATTGGCCCGTCTCCGGGCGGATGATCGCCGAGCGGGCGGCGATTCCCGCGAAATATCTTTCGAAGATTCTCGGCGACCTCGTGCGGGTCGGCGTGCTGGAGTCGTCGCCGGGAAAGGCCGGGGGCTTCAAGCTGCGTCGTCCTGCGAAGGAAACCATGCTCCGGGAGGTGCTGACCCCGTTCGAGCAGTTCGAACACGGGCGGTGCCCGTTCGGGTCGGACGACTGCAGTGATGAAACCCCGTGCCTGGCGCACGAGGGGTGGAAGGAGGTCGTGGGTTCGCGCGACCGATTTCTTCGGGAAACGTCCGTGTACGACATCGCTGTTCGGAGCCCCGGGGGTCTCACGCAAGCGAGTTCCGACGGCGAGTAGGCGACGCCCGCGCGGTGCAACCATCGATCGACGGGTGTGGCCGACGGACGCGGAAGAAACTACCTTGTTGCCCGAAGAGGCTTTGACGGTATCAGTGTCGAGATTGAAAGTGAGTCGTGACCAATGAACGCATCAAACACCGGCGAAACGCCTACGTCCGTTCTGAAATCGGAGCACAAGGTCATCCTGCGCGTGATCGCAGTGCTCCAGCACCTGGTGGATCGCTCCGAATCCGGCGCGGGTTTCGAGAAACACTGCCTGGGAAGATGCGTGGAGTTCTTCCGCCTGTTTGCGGACGCGTGCCATCATGCAAAGGAGGAGGACCTCCTCTTTCCGGCGTTGGAGTCCCGGGGGATTCCGCGCGAGGGCGGTCCGATAGGATGCATGCTCGAAGAGCATCGCATGGCGCGCGAGCTCACCCGCCAAATGGGAGATGCGGTCGATGGCGACGATGCCGAAGGGCTCCACGGCGCGGCGCGTCAGTACATCGACCTGCTCACCCAGCACATCCACAAGGAGGACAACGTGCTGTTCGCCATGGGTGAGAATGTTCTGAGTGACACCGATCAGGAGTCGTTGTGCGGCAAGTTCTGCGAAGTCGCCTGCCGTTCCTTCGGAGGAAAGAACCTCGATGAACTCCACCGGATGGCGGACGAACTCGAGGCACGCTGGCCGGCTGAATAGTGCCTCGCGTTCAGCGCCGCTGATAACGGAGGATCGTCTCCCGCGCCTTGGTGGCGGCGAGGTTCAGCGCGCCCAGTGCGTGGCTCGCGGTCGTGCGTAGACTCAAGTCGGGCTCGTTCATCGCCGCGTCCATCAAAGCGTCAACCTGAGCCGATTCGAGTTGATTGCCGAACCGTTTCGCTGATCCAGCAAGCCCGCGCAACGCGGGGATGCGGAACGCCTGCGGCTGATCGGGGTCGAGCGCGACGCCGGCGATGGCTCGCTGAGCGGACGCACTCGACAAGCGCGCTAGGACGTCCACCGCGGCAACCCGCAGCGCGTCGTCGGAGGCGCCCAAGGTCGTGACGAGCGCGGGCTCCGCCGCTCGTGGATCGATGGATGTCTGCTTCACGGCGGTGATGCGCAGCAGCGCGTGCGCGGACTCGAGCGCCAGCGATTGGGCTCGATCCGGCGTGAGCGGCGAGCGACCCAGGCGCGCTGACGCTTGGACGAGCCGTTCAAGCAGGAGGTCGCGCCCGGCCGAAGCGTCGATGGCGGCCACGCCCGGATCGGCGTCGAGGATCTCGTCCACGCCTGCCTGCTGATCCGCAGGCACCAGGAGAACGATCGGGGTCGATGCAATCTCATAACGCTCCCGGATGGATGCGACGGATCGCGCGGGATCACCGGCGGTAGACAGAAAGACACCGTCGAGCGATTCGAGTTCACGTGCCGCACGTTCGAGGCCGGTCGCAAGGCGCGATGCGCCGATTACGTTCGTGTCAGCGTCGCGGACGTCGCTCAACAGCGCATTGAGTTGATCCTGGTCCGGACTAATAACGAGCAGATTGCGTCGGCCCGTTTGGAGCAGCGCGCCGGCCAAGACCGGAACGACCAGGTCGGATCCGCGAAATCCGGATCGCGGGAGGGCGTCCGCTATCGCCAGCGCCGCGCGTATACGCACGACGGGATCCGGGAACTTCAACGCCTCCGCAATGGCCTGCTGGTCGTCGCCCGACCCGATCAGCGAAGCTGCCCCCGCTACGTCGCGAAGTCCGGCGATCGCGCCAAGGGCGACCGCCGCGTCGCGGTCCTTCACCGCGCGGCGTAGTGCCATGTGAGCGTACTGTGCACCCGCGGTGCTGGTGAAATATCGTGCCCTCGGAAACGCGGGAGGCCGCGTTGGATCTGTGCCGCCGACTTCCGATGCGTCGTCACTCTCGACGTCCATCCCCAGTGCGGACTCGCGTCGGATGTTGGCCGCCAGCCAGAGGGCTATTGCGCCATCGTGGACTGGCTCGAGTACCAGGGCGCGTTCGCAGCACCGCATGGCCATCACCGGTCCGAAGATCTTCCGCGGGACGGATACCGCGTCCACGAATTGGTTGGTCGCGTTCCAGTACCAGGCGTTTGCTTCGGCGAGGCGGGGATCGGCGCGGACCGAGCCGTGCGACTCGTAGAACTGTTCGGCGAGGATAACGAATCCGTCCGCGGCCGACGCCCGGAGGCGATAGCCCCCGCGATCTTCAATACGTTCGATGGCTAGGGCGGCGGCGGCCCGGCTCCCGGGCGGCATGGACTCGTCGAAGGATAGCTCCTGCAGATACGGAATGGCTTGGGCGTATCCGAGCTCACCGAGCGCGAAAACCAACGTCTGCCGGATGCTGTCATCTTGAACGGCGAGCGCTTCGACCAGCGGATTGACCGCCGGTTTTCCGATCTTCGGTATTGCCCGAATGACCCGTGGAACGAGTGCCTTCATGGCGGGGTCGCGTAGCGCGTGGATCATCCAGGGAACGGCGTACTCGCCCGAATCGGCCAGGCGCTGAGTGGCGTTGTATGCCATCTGTGGCGCGCCGCCGAGTTTTTCAATATTGGCGCGGATGCGATCGGCGTCCTTACGCTGCAGTTGTTCCCCCTCGTAGATCTTTGCCAGCACCCTCGACGCGCTGTCGGAGATGCTCGAGTTGCGGATCAGGATCAACAGCGTGTCCATGCTGCGCGCGTGCTTCTCGGAAAGATGCAGCAGCGCTACCGGGTCGAGATCAGGGTGTTCGAGCAACTGGAGCGCGTTCGTTTCAGCCAGTGCGAATCGACCGAGTACGCTGTAGTGCAGGAAGTCAGCGAACAGCGCGTCCACGGACGGCGCTTCCGCTTCGCGGCCGGCGCCTTGCCTTTGTGCTGTCGCGGTGATGTTGGAAACCAACATAAGGGCGACGACCGCCGGGATTGCAGCCCGGCCGACGCGCCGGGCTCCATGAGCCGGCGCCTCTGGGCAGCAGTTGATTGCCGATAGCTTCATTTCAAGCCTCTGGTTTGACCGTGGCGGACGGTCGCAGTGTGCGATCCGTGCCGTCGCGGGGCCTCCCTCCGCCGGTTGTCGGGGCGCATTCGACAGCCCAACGGGCCGCGCTGTGACACCGGCATCCGGTGAGCGTCGTCAGTCGGTCTAGATGTTACGCAGTATCGCAAACGAACCGGCGGCGGTTACCGCCAGGAATGCCGTGTTCAGGATTTCCAAAACCGACGGCGGCGTGCAGCCCGCGACCTGCAGCATGGCTGCGCTTGAGAGGAGCATTATGACCGACCGCATGAATCGCCCGCGTTTCATCTGTAACTCCCGATTTCATTGGGCTCCAAAGAATCTCGGGGCAGTCTACGCGGTTGTCGCTGAACGTCAATTCATCTATGGGGTGCGAGGTGATTTGCGGCTTGGCGCGCGACGTTGCGGTCCGGCCGCCGGCCGGTCGCGTGCATCGACATTTGCCGTGTTTCCGGACGTTTGGGACCGCTTCATGCTTGACATTGGGGGAGATCGGACGTACCCACTCGGGCGACTTTGTGGAGTTGGTCATGTGGCGGGCGACGGCTAAGTTGCTCAATGGTGGAGACGGCGCGTGCCGATAATAGACCGGTAGTGCGGCTGTGGTGCGTGCCCGTTGGCGCCTGTTGCCCGATTTGAACCGTAAATGGCTGCCAATCATAATGTTACAATGCACAACGCATCGCCCGAAGACCGCGGTTTTGGTCCTCACACCGATTCTCGCACTTGCCGGTTGCCACTCGATTCTGAACGGCTGGCTCAGCCCCGCTGAGTTGGGGGCGTTCTCGCGCGAGACCACCCTGGAGATTCGTGGCTCTTTGAGCATTCAGGACACACCGCGCGGGATCCGCGGAGCGACCGAGCCAACGTACGCTGATATCACCCCGACGGCGGAGATGTATCGCCTCGTGCCCGGAGACGCGGTCAATGTCTTCATTTTTGAGCTGCGCGCCCGAAACGTGGAGGCCGCGCAGCAGGCGATGGTCAACAATCGCGGCATGATCAACCTCCCGGTGATCGGGTGGTTCAAGGCAGCCGGGCTAACCGCGCAGGAACTCGAGGAGAAGATTCGGGACATCCTCGCGGAACGGGACATCATTCACGATGCTCAAGTGCTGGTGCAGTTCGCGGCACAGCGGGCGCTTACGTACACCATCTTCGGGAACGAACTACTGGCCGTTCGGCTCAACCGCGGACCCGGCGTGTTCCCGATTCCGCGACCGGACTTCTCGTTGCTCGATGCACTGTCCGTTGCGGGCGGGCTTTCGGAGTTGGTGAGTGAGGTTTATGTTTTCCGCAAGACCGAACGTGATCGGGCCCAGGAGATCGCGATAACCGAGATGGCGGAAACGGGCGACGCACGCCCATCCGAGAGTGAGACGCCGGAGATTGCGGACGAGCCGCCGCCGTTGCCCGGCGTGGCGTTCACGAGTGGTTTGGACGCATCGGGTGCGGCCCTGATCGGATTCAGCACGCAGGTGGGACCCGAGAAGGAGCCACCCGCGGACAAAGCCGGTTCGCGCAAACCTCTGGTGGATCCGGCAAAAGAGAATCCCGGAGCGGCGCCGGACGTCCAGGAGATCATCGACCTGATGCTGGCCAACCCCGAGCAGACCGGGGAGTCTGAAGACGAACCACCTCCGGCGAAGCCTGTCGCGCCCGTACCCCCACGCGAGGAAGAGACGGTGTTTCCGGAGTCCGGTGACGTCGCGCCGGCCGGCCGCTGGATTTTCCTGAATGGCGAGTGGATTGAAGTGTCACCGGAAACGGCACAAGCAACGCCGCCGGTTGTTCCGCCGAAAGATCAGGAGATAGCACCGGCGGTCGACTGGGACGAGATCGCGGAGGAGCGAGAGGACATTCGTCTGATTCGCATCTCTCCGGACGGGCTTCGGCAGGGCGATCCGCGCTACAACATCGTGGTGCGGCCTGGCGACGTGATTCGCCTCTACAGCGGAGACATCGGGTTCTATTATTTGACGGGGCATGTCCGTCGGCCGGGCGTGTACTCGTTCCGCAGCGGCGCGACGGTGACGCTGAAGAATGCAGTTGCGGCCGCGGCTGGTCTGGATGCGCTGGGCTGGCCCGATCGGGTCACGGTTTACCGGCGAATTGCCGACCGCGAGCAGATGATCCAGGTGAACCTGGATCGCATCTACGCGGGCGTCGAGCCCGATTTCTACCTGAAGAAGGACGATATCGTGAATTTCGGCACGCATCCGTTCGCGCCGTTCCTGGTTCAGATCCGGAACCTGACGATGCCGCAACTGGGCGGTTCCATCACGTATTTCTACCGTTACATCAACCAGAAGCAGAAAACAGCATTCAGCACGCAAAACGAAGCCGCCCAAACTTTGCCCGGGCTGTTTCCGTAAGTAGGTTATGACCGCGTCACCTGGGGCCACGCCCGAAAGTTCCATCCCTCCGGCGGATTACTCCGACGACTTGTCTCCGTCGCTCTTGGAGGCGATTGGGGGACGCGGGCTGTTTCAGACTGCGGTGCTCGGCATCCTGCTCATCGCGGTCTATTGGGTTTCGCTCTCGTCGGCGGTTCTTTATCGCTGGCAGAACGACGCGGACTGGTCCCACGGCTGGCTGGTGCCTCTATTCAGCCTTTACTTCCTCTACATTCACCGCGGCGAGCTGGCCGCCGCCAAGCGGCGCACCAGCTACGCGGGGCTTCTGCTTCTCCTGTTGCTCCTGGGCGTATACTTCTGGACGCTGTGGGTCCGCCCGATTACGTACGCGAGGCCTCTTTGCTTCATCGGGAGCGTATTCAGCGTCGTGCTGTTCACGGCCGGCTGGCAGGTCATCCGCGTTGTGTGGTTTCCGATCGCCTTTTTGGTGTTGTCGATCCCACTTCCTCAAGGTTTGTACGTGGACCTGACGATGCCTTTGCGCAAGGTTGCGTCGTGGTTTGCTTCGACGGTCCTGTCTACGGTTTCGGGGCTGGAGACGGAGATTTCCGGCGTTGTGATCGACTACAGCTTCCGCGGGGCGACGGGTTCGCTGAACGTGGAGCAGGCGTGCAGCGGGATGCGGTTGACCATGGCGTTCGTGACGCTGGGCGTCGCGATGGCGTACCTGGGGGCACGACCGGTCTGGCAACGTGTGTGCATGGTCGCGTCTTGTGTGCCGATCGCGGTGTTCTGCAACGTCATCCGTGTAACGTTGACCGGTTTCTTTCAGGTGTTCAAGGATGAGCCGATCGGGCGATCGTGGAGTTTCGAGCGTTTGTCGCACGGCACACCGCACGCGCTCTTGGGTCTGGCGATGCTCCCGATTGCCCTCGGGCTGTTCGCGTTGGTCGGCTGGATCCTTAGCAACCTTTTCGTCGAGGAGGGCGAGAAGCCCGACGACGGGAGCGTAGAACTATCATGACCACACTGCCCGCAACGGTTACGGAACGAATCGATCTGCCGGCGCCGCCGTCTGCACGTGCATCCGATACGACGGACGCGTCCGTCTCGCTGGGCGACATCCTGGGCATTGTCAAGCGTCGGATGCTGTTGATCATCCTGTTGTTCGTTCTGCTCTCGGCGCTGACCGTTGGCGGTTGGCTGGCGGCGTACGCCTATTTCCCGCTTTGGCCGGCGGAGGCGTTCGTTGAGTGCATCTCGGACAAGCCCAAGCCGGCCGGTCAGCTCTCCGAGACGACGCCCGCGCAGAAGGAATACGACCGCTTCATTCTCACGCAGGCGCACTCGGTGACGAGCCTGGATGTGCTGCTGGAGGCATTGAAGACTGCCGAGGTCAAGGACACGCAGTGGTACAAGGACACGCCGGACAAGGACCTCGTCGTCGATTTCATGGACCTGGTGAAAGCCGCCCCTCAGCGCGGAACGAATCTGCTGAGGATCTCTGTACGAACCCGCGACCCTGAGGATCCGCACATCATCGTGAACCAGGTCGTGCGGCAGTACCTCAACCGCGTCAAAGACTACAACGCAGGCGAGTTTCGGGACGAGCGCGAGGTTTATCAGCGCGAATTGGAGAAGTTCGAAGAACAGATCGTTGACAAGAACACGCAGATCACCGCGGTCGGCAAGAAGCTGCCGCCGGGGACCATCAGCACCGGATCGAATCCCGTGGCGGCCGACTACCAGGCGGAGCGGGCGACGGTCGCGCAGTACGAGTTGATGTTCACGGAGTTGAACGGTCTCTATCAGATCTACAGCCAGCCGGGCGGGGGTATGTCTCCGGAAGATATGCAGTTCGTGGATCTGGACCCCAAGGTTGCGTCGCTGAGCAATCAGGTCTTTACGGTCGCTCAGCAGCTTGCGGTGACGCGCAAGAGCCTCGGCGGAAACCACAGAAACGTGATCGAGTTGGAAAAGCTCCTGGAGGTGATCAACGAACAGTTGAGCGAGGAGCGCCAGCAGCGTCTCGCGGAAGTCCTGGTGTACAAGCGGGAGCAGGTCAAAACCGCGACACGTAGCGCGCAGTACTCGTTGATGAAAGCGCAGGAGCGGCTCGCGGACACCATGGCGCATCTGGCGGACATGGATGAGCTGCTGACGCAGTACCTCGCACTCCAGGAAGATCTGGTGGTTCTCAAGGAGAACCGCGAGATGATCGCCAGCTACATCAGCGAGCTGACCCGTATCGTCTCGGAGCGAACCGCCGTCAAAATCGAGTGGCGTGAGCAGGCGCTTCCGCCGATCCAGCGGAGTTTTCCGCAGATGTTCCTCTTGCCCGCGGGTATCACGCTCGCGCTGGTGCTTTCGGTCGGCATCGCCTTGATGCTGGAGTTCATGGACACCTCGCTGCGCAC
The DNA here is from genome assembly GCA_029260255.1 of Phycisphaerae bacterium. Classification (GTDB taxonomy): domain Bacteria; phylum Planctomycetota; class Phycisphaerae; order UBA1845; family UBA1845; genus OFTM285. The sequence goes on along the minus strand of JAJDDR010000464.1, from coordinate 2,732 downwards.
GCCTCAGGATTTCGTGCGCCATTTGCGGATTCCGGTGCTGGGGGTCGTGCCGCACGTGGACGACGAAGAAGTGGACATCGACCGCATCGAGACCGCCGTGACGGACGCGCCGCAGTCCATGTACGCGGAAGTGATCCGGACGATCCGCACCAACTTGCAGTTCACCGCGACGGCCGAGAGGCAGCGGAGCATTGTCATCACGAGCCCGCGTCCGGAGGACGGTAAGACGTCCATCGCCTGCAACCTGGCGACGATGATCGCGCAGGGCGGAAGGCGCGTGCTCCTGGTGGATGCGAACTTCCGTCGTCCGGCCATTCACAGGATCTTCAAGCCTCGGTCGGTCGAGGGGCTGAGCAATATCCTGGTGGGCACCGGGAAACTCGAGGATCTCGCCTCGCGCACGAGCAACGACAACCTGCACGTGCTGACCTGCGGTCCGGTCCCGCCGAATCCGGCGGAGTTGATGGGCAGTTCTCAGATGGTGGATTTCATCGCGGACGCGACGGGCAAGTACGATCAAGTGATCTTCGACGCTCCGCCGGTCCTTCTGGCGAGCGACGCGTCGGTTCTGTCGACGCACGCCGACGGCGTTATTCTGGTTTGCCGGGCGAAAGCGAACACGCGCGGCGTGGGCAGTCGAGCGTGCGGGCTGCTGGCTCGGGTGAACGCCCACATCTTCGGCGGCATTCTCAACGCCGCGGAGATTCGCCGCGGCGGGTACTTCAGAGAGCAGTTACGCACGTTCTACGACTACCATCTGGACGATGAGGACGGTTACGCCGTGAACCATCTTGCGCTGCCCGAGCCCGGCGGTGATGACGATACGACGAAGCAGACGTAGCCCGCTGTTGGAGGGGCCCGTCCATGTGTGTGGGCGGTCGGGCGTGATGACCTCTGTGTCCTGAGTCTTGAAGTCCGGGTAATGGGTTCTGCACTACCGCTCACCATCGTCGCGCTCGCGCTGCTCTACTTGCCGTACCGAATCAGCCGAGGTTTTTCGCCGGCAGCGCGCGTGCTGATCGTCATGATCGTCGCGGTGAAGGCGATGTTGATCACGGTCATTCACCTGTCGTACGTCAACAGCACGGGGCATCCGATCGTGCTGGACGAGTCGATCGACGCCAAGCGCTACTACGACTTCGGTGCCGCATTCGCCAACTTCGATATCGCGGAAATCACCCACGATGACCTGACCAAGGAACGCGGCGCGTCCGCACACCTCGGCTACTACGTTGCGAACCTGATCGCGGCAAAGGCATGTCCGGATCACCCGATGCTGTTCCTGCGATTGGCCAAGCTCCTGTCGTTTCACATCGGTCTGGGCATGCTGGCCACGACTTGGAGGATCACTGCGACGCCGACTCGCGCGATCGTGGCTTATGTGGTGCTCGGTGCGTTGTTCTATCAGTTTACGTACTACGGTTTTCGCAATCTGAAAGACGATCTGATCCTGGCGATTTTCATGGTGATCATGGCCATCGCGGATCGGACGGTGTCGACGACACACCGGCGCGAGGCGCTGTCGCTGAAGAAGATGGTCGGCAGTTGGATTGCCATTGCGGCGATGTTGTGGCTGCTGTCGACGCTTCGGTTCTACTTGGCGTTGGCCATCGTGTGCGCGTTCGGGGTTCACACGGTGACGGGCCGCGGGCTGAAGGCGTCTCATCGAGCGCTGTTTGCGTGCGTACTCGTGATCGGCTTCCTGGGTTTCGCGGGCACGACCGGGATGGACATGGCCCGCGAGCACGGCGGTGCGGGCGCCGTAGCCGGTTCGGCCGGAAACGTCTACGGGTTGTTCAAGATCTTCGTCCGGCCGCTGCCGTGGCAGCATGTAACCCCGATGATGGGCATCCCGCACACACTGTACCTGTTCCTGCTGCCGCCGGCGCTGTGGGCGCTTCTGGTGCGCCTGCGCGACAATTTGAATTGGAAGCTGTATCTGGTCGGAGCGCTGGCGCTGATTCTGGGCGCATTCATGGAAGACTACGAGCCGCGCAAGCGGTACGTGATGTACCCGATCTTCGTGAGTTGGATCGTGCTCGCGGGACGCCGGAAGGAGGAGGCGGACTCATCGGAGGAAGCGCCGTTCGATCCCGACGCCTACTTCGCCGACCCGAGGAATGTCTACACGTGACACCGCGGCACCGCATGGTATGCCCAGTACGGCCGACGCGCGGTGAAGCGCAGACCCCGATCGCGCGACCATGACCAACCTCAAAGCGGACGATGTTACATCGCACGCGCGCAGGGGCGCCGCCTGGGCGCTGATCATCTCGGCCGCGGCGTTTCCGTTGACTTATCTTCGGGAGTTCTTTCTCGCTCACACGGACGACACGGCAGAGCTTCGAGGGTCGTTCGCGCTTCTCGTGCTGTTCATTACCGCGATCTACACCTTTCTTTTTCCCGGTGGTCGCAATGTCTTCCCCGCCTACTACCCGAAGCTGAAGACCGACGACGAGCGGTCGCGGTTCGTGAGCGGTTTCGTCTACCTGGTGTTTCTGGGCGCGGCGTTGGGGATGCTGCTGATCACCCTTTGTCCGGGCGTGCTGGAGTTCGCGCTGGACGAACCCGTGGATCGCGACACGCGCGTGGTGCTGACCTGCCTCATTCCCTTCGCGCTGGTTTCGGTGCTGGCGAACTCGATCGTGATTGGGAGCATGTCGTTCGCGTGGGCGGCGCTTATGCAGCGCGCCCAGCTACTCTTGGTCACCGGTGTGGCCGGGTTGATGTTC
>JAJDDR010000463.1 GCA_029260255.1 Phycisphaerae bacterium | reverse complement strand
TCCTTGCGGGTGGGCTTGCCCCCGCTTGCGTGGGCATTTTTCGACCGCTGCATCGGCGGCGGTCGACCGCCACGGTTGTTAGGGGGATGATTGGGTTGTCCCGGCGAGTCTGCTCTGCTGTTCCAGCAGCGGTCCGAGTTGGTGCCCGGCTCGCCACTCGACGCGGACGTGGTCACCGTCGCAAATCATCACGGCGCGGCCGTTGGCTCGAACGATGAGCCCGTTTGCGGAGCCCAGACCGACGATCACAGGGCGACCCGCGGAGTTGGCCCACGCGATGATCTCCGGCTCGAGGTAGCGGAACCCCGGCGTCACGGACTCTGCGTCGTGGTCCGATCCGTTCGGGAAGCGCGGCGGAAGCGACCCCGTTCCGTCCAAGTGCTCCTGGAGGGTCGCGCGGTACGGCTTGAGCCGCTCCAGCGCCTTGGCGATGTGCGTTTCGTCGCGGTGCCAGACGACCACGGCGCAGAGCGCCACGGCCGCGATGAACAGCGGCGCGATCGTGCGTCCGAGTCGACGCCGCGCTTTCGCTCGGTCGGCGGACGCGACCCCGAGGGTCGAGGCATGTGCATGCTCACGGTTCACGTTGGCTCCACACCCGGCGACGCGGATTCAACCACATGGTTCGCGCTGCCGACGGCACAGCGCGCAAAACGAGTCGGTTCACGGCGAAGTGCCGTCCCCAGCATGTACATCGACAACAACGGCCCGAATTCGCTAAAGTACGTCGTCGTCGCCAAACGGGTCGATGGCCGTCTGATCGGCGCTGGAAGCCAACGCCTCGAGCGCGCTGATCGGGTCTACCTCCTCGCCGCGGTTGTAGACGTGGTCGGCGGATTCAGGCTCCGTGCTCTTGGGAGTCGCCTCGCTCACGGCGGACAGCGGCCTGAGTTTCGTCCGCACCGCGCGGATGTCGGCCGGCTCCCCGTCAACCTGCACGGTGAAGACGACCGGTCCGACGACGACGTGGTCACCGGCGGCGAGGCTTCCGTCCTTAACGCGCTTGTTGTTGACGTACGTTCCGTTGGCGCTGCCGAGATCCTTGAGAACGATGGTGTCCTCGGTCACGGTGATTTGTGTGTGATGGCGGGATACCTCGGAAAGCGGGATGCGAATGTCGCAATCGTCCTTGCGGCCGATCGTCGTGTTGTGGGCACCGAGCGGGAAATCCCGCCGCTCCCCGGATTCGCGAAACATTACCAGCTTGGCATCCATGTCGTTCCCTCGTCCCTTCGATGCGGCGCGCTTCCGGCACCGCCTTGCGCGTTCCAGCACGCTTTCAATCATAACACGCGGCGTTCCGGCGTTCAATCGCTATATGACCGCCGAAGTTGTCAATACTCGTCCGAAAATGCTAACGTACCGGTCCCCCGGGAAGGGGGCATCGGGTCTGACGGGCATGGTGAAACCGGGCTACCGCCTATGACCAAATGCGGGCTGTACATTCACATTCCGTTCTGCGACAGCAAGTGCGGGTACTGCGACTTCTACTCCATCGCGGTGAAGGACCGCCCCACGGCGCCGTTGGTGGCGTGCGTGATCGCGGAGTTACGTGACCGTCTCCGGCGCGGGGCTCCGACCATACGCACCGTGTTCATCGGTGGCGGCACGCCGACGGTGCTGCAGCCGGGCGAATTGGAGACGCTGTTCGGCGCGCTCCGCGAAATGTTGAGCCCACACGCCGTAGCCGAATTCACGGTCGAGGCCAACCCCGCGACGGTCGACGACGAGAAACTGAGCATTCTGACGGCCGCAGGGGTGGACCGCATCTCGATGGGGGCGCAGTCGTGGCATGTGCCGGAGCTGGAAGCGCTCGAGCGTCTTCACAGCCCGGACGACATTGAACCGGGAGTCGCATTGGTTCGCGCGCACGGCATCGAGCGTCTGAACCTGGATTTGATCTTCGGGATCCCGGGCCAGTCGATGGCGAGTTGGACGGAGTCGATCGACCGCACGTTGGCACTGGGAGTGGATCATCTCTCGTGCTACGGTCTGACCTATGAAGAGGGGACGCGTCTGACGGCGCAGCGTCGCGCGGGCCGGATCGAATCGTGTCCCGAAGGGATCGAGACGGACATGTATCTTCACGTGATCGACAGGCTGTCCGGCGCGGGGTTCGAGCAGTACGAGATCAGCAGTTTCGCGAGACCGGGCCAGCGATGCCGCCACAACATGACTTACTGGCGAAACGAGCCGTACATCGGCGCGGGTCCTTCGGCTGGTGGCTTCGTGAACGGCGTTCGATACAAAAACGTCTCGGACATCGGGGACTACGTGAAGCGTGTCTCGTCGGGTCTCGATCCGGCGAACGAATCGGAGCGGGTCGAAGGACCGGTTCTGGCGGCCGAGATCATCCTCATGCAGCTACGTCTTGCGGAAGGCATGGACCTCGAACGGTTCGCGCAGCGGACCGGCATCGATGCGCGGGACGCGCTCGCGCCGAGCCTGGAAAGACACGAGGCGGCAGGTCTGGTTGACCTGTCCGGTCGCGCGCTGGTGTTGACGGCACGTGGACGTCTCATAACGGACACGATCATCGCGGATCTTTATGCCGATCTGTTCGCGTCGGTCGGAGTGGCGCGTCCGGCGGTCTCACTCGGAGACCGACCGGCATGACGCCGTCGTTTCGGAATCGGCGCCCTGCGGCATGGTGTCCGCCGCGGAGCAGACGCGATTGCGACCTGAGTTCTTCGCGGCGTAGAGGGCACAGTCCGCGGCGCGCAGCAGATCGTCTTCGCTCCGGATTCCGGTGTGTTTCTCCGCGATGCCGAGGCTGACCGTGGTTGAGAGTTGCCGGCCGTCATGAAGAACCCGCATCGCCGCCATGGCGGAGCGGATGCGTTCCGCGAGAATCCGCGCCTCGTCCGAAGAGGTGTTGGGGACGATGACGAGGAACTCCTCGCCTCCGATGCGCGCAACCACGTCCGTAGCGCGGACTTGAGCGGAAACGCAGTCGGCGGTTGCCCTGAGTACGGCATCGCCCGCGGCGTGTCCGTATGTGTCGTTGAACCCCTTGAAGTGGTCGATGTCCATCATGAGGCAGGTCAGTGCCATTCCGTATCGCTGCGCGGCAGTCCAGAGATCGCTCAGCTTTTCGATGGCGCGACGACGGTTGGTCAGTCCGGTGAGCCCGTCGGTGGCGGCGAGCTGTTGGAGTCGCTCGTTGAGAATCGCCATATCGGCATTGGCTTTGTGGATTTCTCTGTTGTGCCGCGTGATGTCAGCCTCGAGTCTCACGATGCGGCTGCCTGCACGCACGCGCGAGAGCAGTTCGGCGCGGTCGACGGGCTTGGTGAGAAAATCGTCGGCGCCGGCGTCGAACGCCGTTGTCAGCTTGTCCTTCTCCGTACGTGCGGTAACGACCATGAAATACACGAACCCGATGGACTCGCCCGATCGGATCCGGCGACAGAACTCGATCCCGCCCATCTCCGGCATTTCCCAGTCGGACACGACGATGTGGATGTCACTCTCAATGAGCGTGCGCATCCCTTGTGCGCCGTTCGCGGCGGTCAGTACTTCGTACCCGGCGGTTTCAAGAAACCGGGCGATCAGCCGAACCGCGGAACGATCATCGTCCACGACCAGGACACGACGGTCGTCCGCGCGGAAGTGTGGTGGCTCGCGCGAATCGGCGGCGGAGCCGGAGAGACCGGGAAGAACAACCAGTTTCGCTTCGGGCGCGATGCCGAGGGCGGACACGATCAGCGGCGTTTGACCATCAGCGTGTCTTGCGTCGCCGATGACGATAACGTCAAACGGTCCGGGTTGGTCAAGCAAGTCGACCGCGGTGAGATCGCCCGACACCTGGGTGACGTTGGCCGGCGTGCCGAGTTCAGGCATCGCGGCGCTTAGCGCTTCGGGGTCGCCGACGTAGAGTAGTCTTTGTCCGTTCAGTAGCACGAAAGCATCTCCACAACGTCACCTCTTGTCGGAACGGGCACGGCATCGGCGAGCCCGGAAACAACCGCGATGTCCGCCGGTGGAGGCGATTCCCGGGCGCTGGGTCGCGGCTGCAATAGGAGGTATCGGTTGATGATGCCGGTGTCTGCACAGGCATGCCCGACGCGATGCGGGCGGCGACCGGTCGAGCGACCGCATCCGCATTGGGCATCGGTATTATCGCCCGCGCCACGATCATGGTCGTTGTCGGGCCGGCTGGGCGGTGGCACGGTTCGCTACACGGCGTTAGGATGCTCCCGTTTGAGCCGCGGATGCTGCGGGGCGGTGTCGCTTGGCCCAGGGGCATGTGACTCGCTCTTGTGGCTTGCGAACCGGCGGACGCGTCGGCCGCTCAAAGGGGCTTCTGCAAGATGAGCGCACGGCAGCGTATCTTCCTGGCGGTGGTGGTGCTGTCGAACACGGCGCTGTGGGCGGTGCCGAGTGACGTGGTCGCGTTGGTGGCCCGCGATCGGCACACGCTTCTCGGGCGATACTCGCGCGAGCATTTCGGTCTGAACCTCGGCGTGCTGATCGCGTCGGTTATCGGTTTGTACATCGACCGAGCCGCGCCGACGCAGTACAAGCGACGGTGGTTTCAGGTCATCGCGACGTTGCTGTTCTTGGTGCCGTCGGTCGCCCTGTTGGATTTCGCCTCTCGGGTGTCGCACCCTCAGCGGTACATCCGGGAATCGCCGGCGTACCATCGACCCGCCAATGTGTCGTTTACCGATGAATTCGTCGATCGCCCGGAGGCGTTTCGGACGTATCCCGATGCTCCGCAGGGCCACGGCAGGGTCCGTTGTGAATACCACACGGACGGCAACGGATTCCGCAATTCGTCGGATCATTCCACCTGTGACGTTGTTGTGCTTGGGGACTCGTTTGCCGAGGGATCGAAGGTGTCGGACGAGCACGCTTGGCCGGTCCGATTGGCCGACGCGACGGGGCTGACGGTGTGCAACCTCGGAATGTCGGGCTACGGGCCGGCGCAGTACCTTGCTTCGCTGGAGGAATACGGTCTGGCGCGTTCGCCGAGCGTCGTGCTGTGTATGCTGTACGAGGGGAATGACTTCCGTGGCGGCGGAGCGGCGTCCGGATCGGGTGAGCGCGGCGTGACGAATCGAATCAAGCGGTACGTGAAGCAGTCGCCGGTGCTGGGCGGGATCGATCGACTCCTTGTCGGTGTGTTCGGTCCGGTCTGCTCGAAACGTGATGTTCCGGGCATCGACATTTTGGACTGGCTTCCGATCGCGATACCCGAGGGTCCTTCGGCGAGACACTACGCGTTCGCGCCAAAGCAGTTGCTCGATAGTCTCAAGACCGCGGATCTCTTTCGGGAATCTCCAGGCTGGAGGCTTGCGGCGCAGAAGATCGTATCGATGAAGGCGGCATGCGACGAAGCGGGCGCGAACCTGGTGATCGTGTACGCGCCGAGCAAGGCGCACGTGGTGATGCCGCTGGTTGGGGACCGACTGCCCGCCGATAAGGTGCGTGCATTCGCGGCGCTTCGGGCGAAGGACCTGCCGCCGGGCGAGGAGTTTCTGGATACGTTGATGGCGTCACTGCCTGCGCGGGAGACGGCGGTTCGGGAATGGTGCGAATCGGAGGGCGTGCCGTTTGTCAGCGTGACGGGCGCGCTGCGCGCTCGGGTGGCTGCGGGGGATCAGGTCTACTACACATACGACCAGCACTGGACGCCCGGGGGACACGAGGTGGTTGCCGCGGCGGTCAGGCGGGTTGTGGGTCGACACATCGCCATCGTTCAAGCGGACTGATGATCGACGCGTCTATCGCTTCCACCACCGTTTGCGATCGGTTGTCGCCGGTTCTTGGGCTCCCTTGTGCTGCTCTTTCCGGATAATCTCGAGCAGGTCGGCGTCGCTCATGTTGGGGCCTTTGATGCGACGCAGCATGCGGAGTCGCTCTCGCGTGTTGTCGTCGAGGTCGGTCAAGATGTCGGGTTCGGTCGCCGGTTCGCCAAGCGGTTCGGCGGATTGTGCATCGACCGGTTCGGGCGTGGACGTCGCGTGAGGTGGGTCAGTGACGGAGTTCTCGGCGTCGCTGCGCGCGCGCTGGTCGGCCGGCTCCTCTGATCGTTGCATCGACTTTCGCAGTCTCTCGTCGATGTCGGCGGTCTCGAATGATCGGGGGTTTTCCGCGACGGAAGTCTCGACTCGATCGGACGCGTCGGTGGAGGATTCGTCGGCTGACGCCGGCTGGGCGGCTCTTGTGTCGGTGTGGCTTTCGGTTTTGGCTTGGTCCCGCTCGGTGGCGAGGCGCATGGTATCGAGCGACTGGCGGTGTTCCTCAAGGCTGTCGCGCCACGCTTCGAGCGACTCGCGCTCGGCGTCGAGCTCCTGCCGCTGGTTCTCGATATCTTGTTCGCGGGCGGCAAGTTCCGACTCTAGCGCGGCAACCACTTCGGTGTGCTCGGCACGGAGGCGTTGCTCCTCGGTGCGGGCGTCCTGCTGCTCTTCGAGCGTTCGCCGCTCGGATACGAGTGAGGCCAGATCGCGATCGACCGATTCGCGTTCCTGCTGGAGCGCGGCGCGGTCTCGCTCGAGCGCGTCCCGCGTCTCGAGGAACTCCGCTCGCTGGTCATCATGGGTGCCGCGGTTCGCATCGGCTGCGTCGCGTTCTGCAGTCAATTCGGCCCGCAGCGTGTCGATCTGTTTGCGATCCCGTTCGACGCGTTGTTGATCCTCTTCGATTCCGCGCTCGTCGATCTGCAACTCTTGCCGGTCGGCCTGAATCTGGGCGCGCTCCGCGTCGATCTGTCTCTGTGCCTCGTCGAGGCGGGCTTTCTGCTCTTGGCCATGTTCGGCGGCGGCCTCGGCTTTTGCCTTTTCCGCCTCGATTTGCGTTCTTCGTTCTTCGAGGGCGTTGATCTCGTTTCGCAGTTCTTGGCGATCGTTCTGGAGGCGGTCGCGTTCGGTCTGGAGATGCGTGTGCTCGGCCTGGAGTCCTGACTGTCGCTCACCGGCCTGGCGGTTCTCGTCGGTGAGCGACGCACGCTCCTGGGCCAACTCGGTGCGTTCCTCCTCGGTTCGTTCGCGGAGTTCTTCGAGCTTTCGCCTTTGGCCTTCGATGGCCGCTCGCTCTGTTTTCAGTTGCTCGCGGTCACTGGCGAGTTGCTCGCGTTGGCCGGCGAACTGCTCGCGTTCCACTTGCAGCCGCGCCTGCGCTTCGGCCTGGCGGGCAGCTTCGGCGGCGATATGTTCTTTCTCGGCGGCGGCCTGGGCGCGTTCCTCGTGCGATCTGGCCTGTTCGTCGTGAAGCTGTTGGCGCTGGGTGTCCAGTTCGGTTCGCGACGCTTCCAACTGGACGCGCACTTCGGTCAGTTTGGTTTGGGCCGCGCTGATCTGCTCGCGCTCGGATCCGATTTCGCCGTGTTCGGTTTGGATTCGATCGAGCGTTTCGTCCAGTTGCCTCTGTCGAGCGTCGAGCTGTTGGCGCTCGGTGTCGAGTTGTTCGCGTTGGGCTTCGACGAGTGTGAGCTTTCTGGCCAGCTCTTCCCGCGCGGCGCTCAGTCTTTCCGCATCAGCGGCGGTTTTCTCGCGCAGCGAATCGCTTTGAGCCGCCTCGGCTTCGAGCACTTCGCGCTGGGCTTCGAGCTGATTTCGCTGGGTCTCGAGCTGAGCGTGGTACGTCTGAATCTGCGCCCGGTCTGCGTCGAGCTGCTCGCGTTCTGATCGGTGTTCGGAAACCGACTGGGCGAGTCGTGTTTGTTCGGCCGCGAGTTCGTCGCGCTCGGATTGAATGCGGTTCTGTTCCGCTTCCGTCGCCTCGCGTTGGGCGTCGAGTTGCGACCGCTGGTCTGCGAGATCGGTCTCGACGTGTAGTCGCTCGGCCTCCCATTGTTCATACTGGGCTCCCTGCAGGGAAGCCGCATCCTCGATGCTTGTTCGTTCGGAGGCGAGATTGTTTCGTTCGGCGTCAAGGGTGTCGCGTAACGCGTCGAGGTCCGCGCGTTGATTCGTGACTTCGGAGCTTAGATCGGCAAGTTGCGTCCGTTCGGCATCGAGCAGGTCTTGCTGGGTGTCGTGTTCGGACGCGAGCTGTTCGACTCGGGCTCTCTCGGCGGCGACGGCTTGGCGATCGGACTGCACGCCGTCTCGCTCCGCGGTGAGTTGCTCGCGTTGATTGGCGAGTTCCGCGCTGTCGGCGTTGGACCGGGCACGTTCGGCTTCCAGTTCGGCGCGATGGGACTCGATGCGCTGCTGGTCGGCGCGCAGTTGCTGAACTTGCGATTGTCGTTCCGCGTCGAACTCCTGGGCCGACTGTTCACGCCGCCGGAGGTCCTCGTCGCGCGCGGCCAGCGCTTCCTGCTGTTCGTCGACCGCAAGGTCGCGCTGCTCGATGCGCTCTGCGATGTCCGCCAGTTCCCGACGTTGCCGTTCGAGCACCGCCTGCTGATCGTTGAGTTGCTGGGCGAGTTGGGCAGCTCGGGATTCGCGTTCCGAGAGTTCGTGTCGCGCGGATTCGACTGACGTTCGCTCGGACTCGATGTCCTGCCGAGCGGCGGCACAGTCGTATTGATCCTGCGCGAGTGTCGCCATGTGCCGTTCGAGTTCGTCCTGGTCTTCCCGCAGTTGAGATGCTCTTTGTTCGAGTTCGGCGCGGTTGACCTCGAATCTCTGCAGCCGTTCTTCGAGTGCCTCGCGATCGGCTTCAGTCGCCGCGGAGTTCCGGCGGATTGCTTCGTCGAGGTTGCTGCGTGTCTCGGCGATCTCGGCGGCTTGGATTTCGAGATCGGCCCCCTGCGCGGCCGCCGCAGACTCGGTTTGCACCGCGTGTTCTTCGCGCGACTGTATCGCGTCGGCGCGCGACCGCAGTTCCGACTCGCGTTGATCGAGGTCGCACAGGCGTTGTTCAACCTGTTCGTTCGCCTGAGCGACCGCCTGCTCGGTGGCGATCAGTGCGTTTTCCCGGGCGTCGAGTTGGTCGCGAAGGCTCTTGACCGACTCGCGCTGCGCGGCGCATTCCTGCTCGCGGCGTGCGAGTGCTTGTGCAGCGAGTTCCGCCCCTGCTTGCAGTTTCTCGTGTTCATCGACCCGATCGCGAAGCTGCTGCTCGCGCTGGACTAGGGTCTCGGCCTCGTCTCGAACCCGTCGCACCTCCTCTTCGAACGCCTCTTCCCGATGGGTGACGGTGTCGTTCCGCGCATCGAAATCGGACGCAAGCTGCTGCAGGCGCGACGCTTCCGTCTCGAGTTCTTCTTCCCGGCGGCATGTGAAAATCTCGCGATCGCGGAGCGTTGCGTCGCGCGATTCGACCTGGCGGGCAAGCTCCTCGTTGCGCGCGCCGGATTGGTCGAGTTGTTCCTGTCGGTTCTCGGATTGCCGGCGTTGGACGTCGAGGTCGCTGCGCAGCGCGGCGAGTTCGTCTTTGGTCTGTCGGAGTTCGGCGTCACGTTGATCGATGGCGGACAGGCGGTCCGAGAGATCTTGCTCGATCGCGCCGGTTCGGGACGATTCTTGGTCCGCGCGCTCCCTCAGCCCTCGTGCGTAGGCCTCGAGTTCCCGGTGCCACTGATCGAGGCGTGCGAAGGCATCGCTGACGCCGCGATTGAGTTCGGCAATACCGGACTCGACAGCCACGAACAGGTCGGCCGCCTGCGCCGTCGGTGCGGAGTCGTCCTTGGTCTGGGAAGCGCTGGCTTGTGGTTCAAGTCTCGTGGTCATTCTTGTCTGCGGTCACTGAATCCCTTGGTGGTGAAGCTTGTGTCACCTCGCAGCACTCCGATCGTCGCTCGGAGTGCGGGTTATCGGTCTCGCGCGTCCGGCGGATGATCGCTGCAAGAGCGTACTATCCGAACGGCCGCGATGATCTGCATTCGGTCGCGGACCGATTCGTATCGTACGTTCCTGAAACGGGCGCCCCGCCTCATCCCATTCGGTTCATGATGGGATCAACATGCGGAGCGGCGCCGTCAAAAACGCTGTTTCTCCAGTGCGGCAAGGGGGCAGGACGATGTCGAACGCGAGTATCGCCGTGGATGCGTTTCCAACACCACCGGTTATCGAACCCCTGAAGCAGCGCGCCGACGAGGTCATCGCGGAGTTGACGTGCGCTTACCAGACGGTCCGCAGTTGGACGGAGGAGTTTCTGAGCAAGCAGGCGGAGCTGGTCTCCAAATGCGGCGAGATCGAGCTGCAGGCGGCCGAGCTCGATCGGCGGACGGTCGCTCTGGAACAGCGCGGGCAACAGATCAGCGTCCAGATAACGGAATTGGAAACAAAGAGCCGCGCGATCGATGAGCGAGAGCGGAAACTGACCGAAGATTACGAAGGGTTACGTCGGGCCAAAGACGCGCTGGGCGCCGAGCGGAACTCACTCGACGATCAGCAGGATGCGTTGGAGAGACAACGGGCGGCGTTCGCCGGAAGTCAGTCCGAGCTTGCCGAGACGAAAGAGCGTCTGGAATCCGAGCGAAGCAACCTGGCGGAACGGGAGACGGCGCAGCGAGCGGTCGAGTCCGAACTCGAAGCTCGGGCCGCCGAACTGGAGGAGGTGCGGGAGCGCATCGGGGTCGTGACGGCTCAGTTGGAACGAGAGCGCCATGAGGTCACGAGTCAGCGTGCCGAACTGGTCGATCGCCTTTCCGTGCCGGGTGCCGCGGAGCGAGAGAGTACCGCGGTGTCACGCGAACCGTATGAGGAGCCTGAAATCGTATTCACGCCGGTGCAGCCGCAGTCGATCGATGCCGGTCCCGAGCCTTACAAGCCCAAGAGGGATCCGTCGACCGCCCAATCAGCCAACGGCGAGCGGTTCCGCAAACTTCGCCGGGATGCCCGTCGAAGGGTCAAGGGAATGGGATAGGACAGTCACGGGCGAAATCAGACTGCAGTCTGCGAGGTCTAGCGTATGGCATTGACACTGTTTTCACGAAAGAAACCGGAAGGCGCCACGCAGGACGTCGCGGTACGCACCCCGCGACGGGTCGAGCCGCCCCCGCCGGCGCCGGACTCACTTCTCGCCGACTACGCGCCGTCGGCGCCCGGCGAACTCCCGGCCGACAGTCTGGAACGTATGTTGCAGCAGAGGCGCTTCGGCCTGATTGTCCGCAACCGGGAGAAATACGCCGCGCACCCGAAGGGCGAGACGATCTGCCGTCAGGCGTGCGATGCGTTGGAGAATACTCTGGCGCTCGTGCCGGAAGGGATGGCCACCCTCGCACAGACCCTGACGGACCAACCGGACAGCCCGCAGACCGACATCGACGTTGCGCCCTACTACCTCGCGATCCACGCGGTCACCAACTCCGACTACCAGTTGTTTGTGGATGACGGCGCGTACGAAAACCTGGATCTCTGGCCTGAGGAGATCTGGCCACACTTGATCGAGTTTCAAGATCTGACGGGTGCCCCGTCGCCGCGTTTCTGGCGAGAAGGCTGTCATGATGCGCGCCGCGCCAAGCACCCGGTGACGGGTGTGAGCTGGTACGAGGCGGCGGCTTATGCGGCGTGGTCGGGGATGCGTCTTCCGACCGAGGCCGAGTGGCAAATGGCGGCGAGCTGGCGCATCAAGAGTTCCGCCGATCTGTTTCGCCGGTTCCCGTGGGGGGACGCGATGGACTGCACGCGCTGCAATCTCTGGAACACCGGCGTGGGCACGACCGTGCCGGTGGACAAGTATCCGGACGGCGCGGCACCCAATGGAATCATCCAGATGGTCGGCAACGTCTGGGAGTGGGTGAGCACCGAGTTCAACATACTGGCCGATGACCAGACACCGGTTGTCGGCGAGATGCCGATGATGGGCGTCCGCGGCGGTGCGTTCGATACGTACTTCGAGTCGCAGGCGACCAGCGTGTTTCGCTCGGGTCAGATATCGCTGGGCAGAACGCACAACACCGGTCTGCGGTGCGCGCTGGATTTGAAGGACGTGCCGCTGTCGGCCGCATCGGATACGGGGGAATCGGAATGACCGCGACGCTTACTGAAACCGAGTGCCTGATCTGCCGCTGCTCCAATCCGGACGATGCTCTGCTGTGCGCGACGTGCCTGGCGCCGATGACGCTGACGCAGGAATCGATCGTGCAGGGTCGCGAGCCGTGCATCGTCAGCGTGATCGGCGACAGCAACGTTGGCAAGACGGTGTATCTGGGCTACCTGCTGGATATGCTCAGCCGGCGTGCGGGCGACTATGAAGCGGTTCCCAAGGGTCCTTTTTCGATCAACCTGCAGCAGACGGTGATGAGCCATCTGGCGGCGCGGATGTTTCCCGCCAAGACACCGAACGAAGTCGACCAGTGGCACTGGGCGTATTCGCAGGTATCGCATCAGCGAAACGCGGACCGATGGTACGACCTGGTCATGCCGGACATGGCCGGCGAGGCGATCGCGACCGAGTTGGACGTCCCGGACAGCTACCTCGTGATTCGCGGTCTGCTCGAGCGTAGCGCGGGCGTGATGCTGTTGATCGACGCCGCGATGGCGGCGATGGGCAACGTTCAAGCCGATTTCTTCGCGTTCAAGCTGATGAGTTACATCGACCAGCTCGCCGGCCTGCGGATCGGTGCCAAGGTTGCGACACCCATCGCGGTGGTCCTGTGTAAGAGTGACTGCTGCCCGCAGGCGTTTGACCATCCCCTCACGTTCGTCCAAACCAACCTGAATCGTCTATGGAATCTGTGCGAAAGCCGATTCGAGAACGTGGCCTTCTTTTCGGCGAGCGTGATCGGATCGATCGCCTACGGGTCGGACAGCGACGACAACGTGGTTACCGTGCCGCTGCACTCGGCGCCGCGCGGTATTCTCGAACCGTTCGAGTGGCTTTTGACGGCGATATGACGACGGTCGAGCAGGCCATCTTCACATCGACGTCGTCGATCACGGGGCAGGGTTATCGCGTTGTCGCGTCCTCACCCGGGTTGACCGCCGAAGACAAGGGTGGCATCGCGACCTGCTCACCCTCGCACAACTCGATGTGCGACGAATCGGACAGTGCCATAGGGTTGACATTCTACGGGCTTCGCTCGGGGCGAACCTGTGTCGGGCGGACGTTTCACGCGGGGTGCGAGCAGACGGGCCGGGGCGGCAAGCGCGTTCTGACTCAGGCGTTTGTGCTGTCGCCGGCTGGACTGGAGGAATTCGGCGGCAATCCGTTCGCCGTTCTTCGCGCGCTCGACGATAACGGCGCGTTCGTTGCCGAGTTCACAAACGAGGGAGCCTTGGCGTCCGTCGCGGTGGCACCGGTTGGCGAAAGCGACCCCGAAAGGTGGTCAGCGGCGTGCCACCTCGTCGGCGATGAGGCGATGGGCTACCTGCTGAGTCGGGTGATGCCGGAAGGCCGGTCGATCATCGTCGGTCTGGACGACGCCTCGACGGTGGTGGAGGCGCTGCTCCTGGCGATGCCCGTCAATCTACGGATCGGCTGCAGTTTTTCGATCGGTCTGAAGTTCACCCTGTCCCGTCGGCTTCGGCTTTGTGTCAGCGGACCCGTGGGCAACGACACGCACCGCACCATCCGCGGTCAGAAAGTGGTGTTGGTCGAGAGTTTGCGGCCTGCGGACTTGCCCGAGCACGAGCTTCGCCCGTGGCAGGAGATGGTGGTCGACTGCCGGCGGACGGGCAGGTTGGAGCACCTTCGCAACCTGACGCGGATGTCGTTTGATGATACTTCGGACGATGCGATGGACGGCATCGCGGAGCGTCAGATGGCCGTCAATCACGTCACCGGAGTTGCGACCGCTGATCTGATCGACGCCGTTCTCGATCCCGAGCCCCAAGGTCGGAACCGTGTTCTTGACGAACTCAACGCTCGCTACGCAGCCGCCGCCACGCAAGAATTGCTGGCGCGGTTCGCGTGTGTACCCGATGATGTGCTGCGTGCGGAGTGGTCGACCCTGCTGGCGTTGGCTGAAACGAATTCAGCGTTCATGCCGCTATGCCTGTCGCTCCACGAGCGTGTCGGCAACCTCGAACCCGCACCGCCCTTTGCAGTTCCGGACCGTGACGACGACGGATCGCCCGCCGGTTCCGCGTCCGGTCCGATATCATGCCTGATCGGTTCGGAGCACGGCGCGAACAGCTAGTGCTCGGTCAGTCCTCAGTCGATGGGTTCCATCGCGCGCCCGTTTAGCGGCGACCCCCAGGGGTGCGCTCCCCAGCGGGTCGCCGCTAAAAGGGCGCGCTACGCTACGCATCGATCAACACGTGACACCGCACCAACGCCGGTAGCGATCGACCGTCCGGCCGGCGCACACCGCACGAACACACA